>NZ_RZSJ01000744.1:0-2539 GCF_003998025.1 Mesorhizobium sp. M8A.F.Ca.ET.021.01.1.1 | reverse complement strand
GGACCGGATCGGCGTAGAAGCGGCTGCCGTCGTCGGGCAGCTCTTGCCAGCCCGACGCCGGATGGGCGCGCAGATCGAACAGATCCCGCCCGCCCGTCTCGCGCCAGCCGACCTTCCAGTGCGGGGCGTTGTAGCAGAGATGGTAGATCTTCTGGACGATACGCCGCGCCAGCGCCTTGCCCGCCCTGACGCCGAGCTTGCCGGCCGAGGGCAGCGACGGCGCGGGCCTGCCGTCCGCCGGCTCGGGCAGGACGGGCAGGGCGCCGCGTGCAGCCCCCGTCACCGCCGCCAGGATCAGGCTCGCGGTGCGCGCCAGCATGTCCTGGAAGGCGGCAAGCGCGATGCCGCCATATTCGGTTCCGAGCCGCCCTTCGGCGACGACGGCGCCGTTCTCCTCGATGCGGGCCAGCGGCGTCCGGCCATCCAGGATCGACGCCAGCAGGGCGGCTTCGCCGGCGGCGCCGTCATAGGTCACACGCCAGACGCGCGTTGCCTCCTGCCGCACGTCGCCGCAAAGGTCGAGCACGAGGTCCGGCGCGGCGGGCGGCTGCGTGCGGTAGGGTGCCAGCGCAGACAGCGGCAGGCGCTTGGCCAACCCGTCGGCGGGCAAGCCATGGATGACCGTTTCAAGCTGGAAAAGCGCGGCTATGCTGCCTGGGACGCCGCTCCCGCCGGGGCGTGCGTCGATGCTGACCTCGACATTCGCGAGCGCCGCCAGGCGCCGCAGCAGCAGCAGGTGGAAAGCACGGAGGCAGTCGCTGTCCAGGCGCAGGCTCACCTGCATGTCGCACCCCTAGAGTTCTGATGGTCGGTAAACTGGCCGGTGTTCGATTTTCGGGCACGAGAGATGGGCAACGGTCGGACTGGAGACAGGTTGCGCTCCATTTCCATTCGTTTCCCGCTCGCTTGCGCCCTGTCAACACGGCCCGTGTCTTTGCTACGCAAACTCCGTGCCAGAAATCAGAAGAGCTCCCAACATAATTAACAGTGTTTTAACAGTTGGAGTAATAGCTAGGCTGAAGCCGCAATTTAATCTTTTGGGGCACACGGAGTGTTGTCGGAGCGACCTTTGCAATCATCCCTGCTCTCGTTGCCGCAACAACACGCTCCGGAGGTGATGCAATATGCGCCGGAGCCACCACCGGCCGCGTCCTATCCATCCTCGAGCGTCGAGCTGGGTGACCTGAAGCGCATATTGGTGCGCCGCCGCTTCCTGATCCTCGCCACCGCCGCGCTGCTGACCCTTGGGGCGCTGCTCTACGGACTGTTCACGCCGGCGCTCTACAGCTCGGTGGCGGAGATCATCGTCGATCCGCAAGACCTGCAGGTGGTCACCAACGACGTCAATCCGAGCCGGGTTCCGCCCGATGGCGGCATCACCATGGTGGAAAGCCAGGTTGCCGTCGTCCAGTCGAGCGGCGTGCTGCTCAGGGCTATTGCGGCAACCAACCTGACCGAGGATCCCGAATTCAACGGGCAGGGCGGATTGCTGAGCCATTTGCTCGGCGGCGTGCTGGGTTCGGGGTCGGCCGAGACCGACAAGACGGGCAAGACACTCGATGCGCTGCGCCGGCGGCTGGCGGTCAAGCGGGCCGACAAGGTGCTGGTCCTCGACGTGATCGTCACCGCCAAGAGCGCCGACAAGGCGGCGAAGCTCGCCAATGCCATCGCGCAGGCCTACCTCGCCGACCAGGCGAGCGCGCGCGCCAAGATGGCCACGGATGCTTCCGACTCCATCACCGCGCGGCTGGAAGAGCAGCGCAAGCGCGTCCAGCGGGCCGAGAATGCGGTCGAGGCCTACAAGTCCGCCAACAACATGGTGATGGCCGCGGGCAATCTGGTCAGCGACCAGGAACTGACCGAGATCAACACGCAGCTCGCGGCGGCGCAAAGCCGCACCGCGACGCTGAAGGCGCAGGTCGACCAATTGCGCCGGTCCGGCGGCGCACCGGACGCGACCTCGGAGGCGATGCGCTCGGCGGTGATTTCGAGCCTGCGGGCGCAGGAGGCGACGCTTGTCGACCAGGTTTCGCAGCTCGGCACGGAACTCGGGCCGCGCCATCCCTCGATGATGGCGGCCCAGCAGCAGCTACGCGACACGCGCCAGCTCATCGCGCGCGAACTCGGCCGCATCGTCGCCGCCGCCGAAACCGACTATGAGCGGGCGCTGGCCAACCAGCAGGCACTGGAGGCCAAGGTCGCGGGCATGAAGAGCAAGTCGCTCGACACCGACCAGGCCTCGGTCAAGCTGCGCGAATTGCAGCGCGATCTCGAGGCGGTGCGCTCCGTTTACGCAACCTATCTGCAGCGGGCGCAGGAAACGCGCGAGCAGGTCAATGTCGACAGCACCAACGCGCGCATCATCTCCGACGCCATGCCGGCGCTGAAGAAGAGCTGGCCGCCGCTGTTGCTGCTGGTATTCGGCGCGTTCTTCGGCGGTCTGGGGCTGGGTACAGGCCTGGCGCTGATCGCGGAATATTCCTCGCCGACGGTGCTTTCCAGCGCGCAGATGCAATCGGCCATCGACGCGCCCGTGGTG
>NZ_RZSJ01000743.1:0-2540 GCF_003998025.1 Mesorhizobium sp. M8A.F.Ca.ET.021.01.1.1 | reverse complement strand
CGGCGGAACTCTTCGTGCAAGCTGACGTCGCCACTCTCGACGGTGCGGCAAACGTGGCCGCCGCCATCATCGACCGTCTTGGCGGCATCGACATCGTCATTCACAGCGTTGGCGGGTCGAAAAGCCCAGGCGGCGGTTTCGCGGCGCTGTCCGACCGGATCTGGCAGGATGAACTCAATCTTAATCTGCTTGCGGCGGTGCGGCTCGACCGCCTGCTTGTCCCGCGCATGATCGAGCAGGGCTCCGGGGCGATCGTACACATCTCGTCGATCCAGCGCCGGTTGCCGCTCCACGAATCCACCATCGCCTATGCGGCGGCGAAGGCGGCCCTTTCAAATTACAGCAAGGCGCTGTCCAAGGAACTCGGCCCACAAGGCATTCGCGTGAACATAGTGGCGCCGGGCTGGATCCACACCACCGCCTCGGAGGCAATGGTGAAGCGGCTGGCGGCCCATTCGGGCTCGGATGAGGAGACCGCCCGCCAAGGTATCACGGACGCGATGGGCGGCATCCCGATCGGCCGGCCGGCATGGCCGCAAGAGATCGCGGAACTGGTGGCCTTCCTCGTTTCGGATCGCGCATCCGCAATCCACGGCGCCGAGTACGTCATCGATGGCGGCACAATTCCGACGGTCTGAAGGCCGCCGCCGGGAGGTCCCGCTGCAGCGTCGCGCCGTCAAGCGCCCGGCATCGCCGCGGTGATGGTCGGGCTGTCCCAGCCTTCGCCGACCGACAGAACACAACTCTGGCCTTTGGTGTCCGAGGCCAGCACGGTCCAGCTACCCTTATCCGAGATGAAGATCTCGAGGACGACGTTCGGATTGATCAGGCCGCGCCCGGCCTCGGTTTCGTGGAATTTGTCGCCGAGCGCCTTGATGATGTCCGCGCGCGCCGCGCATTGCGCCGCCGCGTTCGCTGGCGCGATTCCACCGGTCATCGCGGCCGCCGCCAAAAGTGTCGCCATAAGAAATCGTGTCATCTGACACCTCCTTGCGCCAGACGAGAACCCCGGCTGCCACCGGCGCTGTTTGATTGCCTGCACGCGTGGCAGGAATAAAGCCTAAGGCGGATGGTGGTCTGTTGGTTCCATCACACGGCGATGGAATTATTAGAATGTGGAGATGCTCGCGTGGCGCGAGGCATTGGCATAATGTACCTGACGTTGCGCTCGCGGCGGCGCAGCTGGACGGCGCAAGGCTTAAGCGGACGAAAGCCCCCACATTCCCGACGCCCATGAAAAAGAAGCGCGGTTTGCACCGCGCTTTCTCAACTTCGGTTTAGGGGAGCGTCAGGTCAGCTCATCGTCGGGATGACGAACTCGGTTCCGTCCTTGATGCCGGCCCGCGCGCCCGCAGCCGAAGGCGAGGACGCGCAGCCAAGAAACCGTCCGGCTTAGTTCATCGTCGGGATGACGAACTCGGCACCGTCCTTGATGCCGGACGGCCAGCGCGAGGTCACCGTCTTGGTCTTGGTGTAGAAGCGGAAGGCGTCCGGGCCGTGCTGGTTGAGGTCGCCGAAGGAAGACGCCTTCCAGCCGCCGAACGTGTAGTAGGCGATCGGCACCGGGATCGGCACGTTGACGCCGACCATGCCGACCTGGACCCGGCTGGCGAAGTCGCGGGCGGCATCGCCGTCGCGGGTGAAGATGGCGACGCCATTGCCCATCTCGTGGTCGTTGGCGAGCTTGATCGCATCCTCATAGCGCGGCGCACGCACAACCGAGAGCACCGGTCCGAAGATCTCTTCCTTGTAGATGCGCATGTCCGCGGTCACGTTGTCGAACAGGCAGCCGCCCATATAGTAGCCGTCCTCGTAACCCTGCATCTTGAAGCCGCGGCCGTCGACCACCAGCTTGGCGCCTTCCTTGACGCCGGTGTCGACATAACCCTTGACGCGCTCCAGCGCCTGGGCGGTGACCAGCGGGCCGAAATCGGCGGCCGAATCCGTCGACGGACCGACCTTCAGGCTCTCGACGCGAGGGATCAGCTTTTCCATCAGCCGGTTGGCGGTGTCGTTGCCGACTGGCACGGCGACCGAGATTGCCATGCAGCGCTCGCCGGCCGAACCGTAGCCGGCGCCGATCAGCGCGTCGACGGTCTGGTCCATGTCGGCATCGGGCATGATGATCATGTGGTTCTTGGCGCCGCCGAAGCACTGCACGCGTTTGCCGGCCGCCGTGCCGCGCGAATAGATGTAGTGGGCGATCGGCGTCGAGCCGACAAAGCCGATGGCCTTGATGTCGGGATCGTCGAGGATGGCGTCGACGACATCCTTGTCGCCATTGACGACGTTGAGGATGCCGGCAGGCAGGCCGGCCTCGATGAACAGTTCGGCAATGCGCATCGGCACGCCCGGATCACGCTCCGAAGGCTTCAGGATGAAGGCATTGCCGCAAGCGATCGCCGGCGCGATTTTCCAAAGCGGGATCATGGCGGGGAAATTGAACGGCGTGATGCCTGCGACCACGCCGAGCGGCTGGCGCATCGAATAGACGTCGATGCCGGGGCCGGCGCCGTCGGTGAATTCGCCCTTCATCATAT
>NZ_RZSJ01000742.1:0-2550 GCF_003998025.1 Mesorhizobium sp. M8A.F.Ca.ET.021.01.1.1 | reverse complement strand
TACCCGATCTTCCTGGTCAGGATCGGCGACGTCGCCGATCTGGAGATCGTTGCCCAGGCGTTGCGCTTCCAGGAATATATGCGCACCCGTGGCATGATGATCGACTTCGTCGTCGTCAACGAGCAGGCCTCGTCCTATGTCCAGGATCTGCAGCGCGCGGTCGAGACGCTGTGCGAAAACAGCCGCTTGCGCGGCAAGGAACTCGGACCCCGCCAGCACATTTTCGCGGTGCGCCGCGACCTGATGGAGGAGACCACCTACAAGACGCTGCTCGCCGTCGCCCGGGTTGTGCTGCATACGCGCAACGGCACCATCTTCGACCAGATCGAACGAGCCGAGGCGGCCGCACTGCAGGCGCGCGATGGCCTGCAGCCGGCAGGATTTCCAGGCCCGCGCGAGATTCCTGCGCCCGTACAGATGCATGCATTCGCCTCGCAGGCGGTGGCCGATGTCAGCGCCGATGGCTCCGGCCTCAGCCAGTGGAACGGTTTCGGCGGCTTCGACGGCGACGGGCGGCACTATGTGGTGCGCCTGGCTGGCCGACGCACCACGCCGCAGCCCTGGATCAATGTCGTCTCCAACGCCTCGTTCGGCTTCCATACCTCGGCCGAGGGCGCGGCCTTCACCTGGAGCCGCAACAGCCGTGACTACCAGTTGACGCCGTGGTCGAACGACCCGGTCTCCAACCGACCGGGCGAGGGCATCTATATCTACGACCAGGCCAGCGGCAGGGCGTTCTCGCCGATCGCCGCGGTGGTGCGCGATCCCTCGATGACCTACGAAGCCTGGCACGGCCAGGGCTTCTCGACCTTCCGCTCGAAGCGCGGACCGTTGTCGATGGACTTGACGCACGTCGTCGATCCCATCGATCCGGTGAAGATCACGCGGCTGCGCATCCAGAATTCCGGCCCGGTACCTGCCCGGCTGCGCGTCTATGCCTATGCCGAATGGGTTCTTGGCGGGCATCGGTCGCGCACCGCGGCAACCATAGTGCCATCCCGTGACGGTGCCACCGGCGCGCTGCTCGCGCAAAATCCCTACGGGCTCGATTTCAGCGAGCGCGTGGCCTTCCTCGCCGCCGACACCGGTGTCCACTCGGTGACGACTGACCGGGCCGAGTTCCTCGGCCGGCACGGGTCCAGCGAGTTGCCGCAGGCAGTGCTGAGCGGTTCGGCCCTGTCGGGTCGCGTCGAAGCCGGAGATGATCCTTGCGCGGCGATCGCCCGCGACATCGAAATCCCCGCTGGTGGCGACGTCACGCTGATCTGGCTGCTCGGCGACGCCGAGTCTCCGGCGCAGGCGAGCGCGCTGGTGCAGAAGCACCGGGGCAAGGATTTCGACCAGCGCCTGGCCGACAATGAGCGCGAATGGCGCGCCTTCCTCGACACCATCCAGGTCGAGACGCCGGACAAGGCACTCGATGCCATGGTCAATCACTGGCTGCCCTATCAGAGCCTTGCCTGCCGCATCCGCGCCCGCTCGGCCTTCTATCAGGCAAGCGGCGCCTTCGGCTTCCGCGACCAGTTGCAGGACACACTCGCCCTACTGGCGCATGATCCGACGCTGGCGCGCGACCAGATCCTCAATGCCGCGCGGCGGCAGTTCCCGGAAGGCGACGTGCAACATTGGTGGCTGCCGCGCACCGGCGCCGGCGTACGCACCCTGATCTCCGACGACGTGGTGTGGCTCGCCCACGCCACGGCCCGCTATCTCATGGTGACCGGCGACGCCACAATCCTGAAGGAGCAACTGCCCTTCCTCGACGGACAGGCGCTGGGTGAAGGCGAGCACGACGCCTTCTTCACTCCGGAAATCTCGAAGAAGACGGTGTCGCTCTACGATCACTGCGCGCGTGCGCTCGACCTTGCCATCAAGCGCAGCAGTCCAGCCGGCCTGCCGTTGATCCTCGGCGGCGACTGGAACGACGGCATGAACCGTGTCGGCGAGCATGGCAAGGGCGAGAGCGTGTGGCTGGGCTGGTTCCTGCTGAAGACGCTGGGCGACTTCGCCGCGGTCGCCAAGACCGAGGGCGACACCAAGCGCGCGCAGGCCTGGGCAAAGCACGCCGAAGCGCTGAAGCGGGCACTCGAAAGCACGGCATGGGACGGCGAATGGTACCGGCGCGGCAGCTTTGACGACGGCACGCCTTTGGGATCACGCACATCGCAGGAGTGCAAGATCGACTCCATCGCCCAATCCTGGAGCGTGCTTTCGGGCGAGGGCGACCCGGCGCGGTCGACCACGGCGATGCAGCAGGCGACGAAGCTGCTCGTCGACGATCATCTCAAGATCGTAAAGCTGTTCACGCCACCCTTCTCGAAGACGGACAAGGATCCCGGCTACATCAAGAGCTACCCGCCTGGCGTGCGCGAGAATGGCGGCCAGTACACCCATGCGGCCACCTGGTTCGTCATTGCGCTGGCGGAGATGGGGCAGACCGATGAAGCCTATCGCTGCTTCTCGATGCTGAACCCGGTCAACCACGCCTTCGACGAGGCCTCGACCGAGCATTACCGCGTCGAACCCTATGTGGTGGCGGCCGGCATCGAT
>NZ_RZSJ01000741.1:0-2552 GCF_003998025.1 Mesorhizobium sp. M8A.F.Ca.ET.021.01.1.1 | reverse complement strand
GTGTCAGCTTGGCCGGCGTCACCGACGGGTCGAGCACGCCCTTGGGCGCGACCGGCTTGTCGGCGGCATCGAAAGGCCCGCCGGCGATGTCGGTCGCGCCGGACAGGTCGACGATGTTGATCTGGCGGTAGAGTGACGCGTCACCCTTCTTCAGGCCCTGGCCGTTGCCGCTGTCGCGCGCCAGCATCAGGAAGGACGTGTCCGAAAGCGCCACGATCTCGCTCTGCGCGGCGACCTTGGTCTTGCCCTTGGCATCCTTGAACACCGGCAGCGGCACGACATATTCATGCGCGAGCTTCAGATGGGCGAGGTCGGAGGCATCATAGACCAGCGCCCGGGTGTTCTGCCGTGTCGAGGGTGAATCGCCGCCATCCTGCCTCGGAGCCGACTGCAGCACGGCGATCAGGAACTTGCCGTCCGGCGTCATCGCCATGCCTTCGAGGCCCTGGTTGTTCTGGCGTCCGGTTTCGGGATCCTTCGGATCAGGGTCGGCGGCGCCCGGGCCGGGATTGTCGGAGGAGAAGTTCGGTGTCCCCTTGCGCATCGGAACGAGGGCCGCCGGCGGCTGGGTCGCCGACATCAGGCGGCCTTGCGCGGAGAACCAGTAGATGTTGGGGCCGTACTCGTCGGAGATGAACATCGAACCGTCGGGCAGCCGCACGATGGCCTCATTGTCGAGAGCGAGCTTGCCGTTGGTGGCGACGGGCAGCATCGGCATGTCGTCGGCGGCCGGGCGCACATCCGACAGTGGATCGAGGCCGGTGGCATCGGCGCCCTTGTCGTCGGTGAGAAGCATGGTGTCGGCAAGCGTCGCCTTGACGCCCGTCTGCTCCTGGCCGGCGGCGGGAGCAGCGCCTGGCGCGACAGGCGTGAACTCGATGCCGATGATGTTGAGACGCGGCCGGTAGTCGGTGGTGCCGGCGACATTGTAGCCACGGTCGGGCAGGAGCCAGAGCGATCCCTTGTAGGTGCCCGCATCATGCGTCCAGCCGGATGTGTCGATCGCCATGCCGGAGCCCGAGCCGAAGGTCTCGCCGAACTTGTCGCGCTGGTCGGCCGGGATGCGGCCGACGCCGACCAGGCCCTTGTTGACGTAGGCCACGCCGTCGGCAAGCGCCGGGTTGAGAGCGGTGAACAAGGCCAGCGCGACGCCGAGCGAGGCGGTTCGGTGCAGGTGTTTCATGGACAATCCTCTTTGTGACGAAGCATGCCGGAGCGGCCGAAGGACAAACGGAAAGAGGTGCCGCATCGATGATGCCGCGCATGCCTCCCCGAAAGCGATCTAAGGCGTCAACATGATGCTTGCGTGACAGTGCGCGACGCCGACCAGCGGCGATCTCCAAGTGCCGATGAAAACGCTGGACGGCATGAGATTGTTGACCGTCCATCTGCAGTATTCAGCGTACTAGACACTTATGTACAGCGCGTATATGGTGCTGCCTCTGACAGACCGGGAGGGAAGCCTTGAAGTCGCACTACCGCGCAGTTGTCATTGGGGGTGGCGTGGTGGGCGCCTCGGTGCTCTACCACCTGACGCGGTTCGGCTGGAGCGATGTGGCGCTGATCGAGCGCGCCGAACTGACCGCCGGCTCGACCTGGCACGCGGCGGCCGGGTTCCATGCGCTCAACGCCGATCCCAATGTCGCGGCGTTGCAGGACTACACCATCAACCTCTACCGCGAGATCGAGGCCGAATCCGGCTGGGATATCGGGCTGCACATGACCGGCGGCGTCAACATCGCCAGTGATCCGGCGCGCTGGGAGTGGCTGAAATCGGCGTGGGCGGTGTTCCAATCGGTTGGCATCGAGACGGCCCGGCTGGTTACGCCCGACGAGATCAAGGCGATCTGCCCGATCGTCGACGTCACCGGCGTGCTCGGCGGCCTGCACGATTCCAACGAAGGTCATCTCGATCCCTACGGCACAACGCATGCCTATGCGGGTGCTGCCAAGAAGCGTGGCGCCGATGTCATCCTGCGTAACCGCGTGGTCGAGCTGAAGGCGCGCACCGACGGCCAGTGGGACATCGTCACCGAGCAGGGCACCATCGTTGCCGGGCATGTCGTCAACGCCGGCGGGTTATGGGCAAAGCAGCTCGGCCGCATGGCCGGCGTCGACCTGCCGGTGACGCCAATGGAGCATCATTATTTCGTCACCGAGGACATTCCGGAGATCGCGGCGCTGGACAGCGAAATCGGCCTCGCGGTCGATCTCGACGGCTTTTCCTACCTGCGCCAGGAGCGCAAGGGCGTGCTGCTCGGCGTTTACGAGCAGAACCCGAAGCACTGGAACATGGACGGCGCGCCGTGGGACTATGGCATCGAGCTGATCCCGGAAGACATCGACCGCATCAGCCCGGAACTCGCCAAGGCGCATGAACGCTTTCCCTGCCTGGCGACGGCCGGCATTCGCAAATGGGTCAACGGCGCCTTCACCTTCACCCCCGATGGCAATCCGATCGTCGGTCCGGTGCGCGGCCTGAAAAATTACTGGCTCGCCTGCGGCGTCATGGCCGGCTTCAGCCAGGGCGGCGGCGTCGGCAAGTCGCTGGC
>NZ_RZSJ01000740.1:0-2553 GCF_003998025.1 Mesorhizobium sp. M8A.F.Ca.ET.021.01.1.1 | reverse complement strand
TTGTCATCTGGACTTTCCGGACTTTGCCGAGGAGCGGGCGGCCATTGTCGCCCGCGCCAAGGCGGCCGGTGTCGGCCGCATGGTGACGATCTCCACGCGCGTGAAGCGGTTTCAGCAAATCCTTGAGATCGCGGAGACTTTCGACGAAGTCTATTGCTCTGTCGGTACCCATCCGCACAATGCCGCCGAGGAGCTCGACGTCACCACGGCCGACCTTGTCCGCCTGTCTGCTCACCCGAAGGTGGTGGCGATCGGTGAAGCGGGGCTCGATTTTTTCTACGACAAGGCACCTCACGAGGCGCAGGCGCAGGGTTTTCGCGCTCATATCGCCGCAGCCCGCGAGACCGGGCTGCCTCTCGTCATCCACTCGCGCGATGCCGACGATGACATGGCCGCCATTCTCGAGGACGAGACGGGGAAGGGCGCCTTCCCGTTCATCCTGCATTGCTTTTCGTCGGGACGGCGGCTCGCCGAAATTGGCGTGTCGTTAGGCGGCTATGTGTCGTTCTCGGGCATCCTGACTTTCAAGAACTCAGCCGAATTGCGCGCCATCGCCGCCGATGTGCCGCATGACCGGCTGCTGGTCGAGACGGACGCGCCATATCTGGCGCCGGTACCGTTTCGCGGCAAGCGAAATGAGCCGGCCTATGTCGCGCAGACCGCCAAGGTGCTGGCTGATACAATTGGCATCAGCGAGGCTGAAATCGCAGCGTTGACGACCAACAATTTCTTTCGGCTGTTTGGAAAAATGCCACGCCCGGACCAGCGGGCGCCAGAGGCATGAGCGACCGGCTGCGCCTGACCATTCTCGGCTGTGGATCGTCGCCAGGCACGCCACGCATCACCGGCGACTGGGGCAATTGCGACCCCACCAATCCCAGGAACCGGCGCATGCGCACGGCCGCGCTTGTCGAGCGCATTGCCGCCGATGGCGGCCGCACCACGGTCGTCATCGACACCGGGCCGGATTTCCGCGAGCAGATGCTGATGGCTTCAGTCAGGCGCATCGATGGCGTGATCTACACGCATCCGCACGCCGACCACATCCACGGCATCGACGATTTGCGCGGCTATGTGCTGGAACAACGGCATCGCATCGCCATCCATGCCGACGAGCCGACCATGCTGCGGCTGCGCGAGGCGTTCGGCTATTGCTTCGAGACGCCGCCAGGCAGTTCCTATCCGCCGATCGTCGACGCCCACATCATCGACCATGCCAGGCCGGTTGTGATCGAAGGAGAGGGGGGTGCCCTCACCTTCGAGCCGCTGCCCCAGATCCATGGC
Source organism: Mesorhizobium sp. M8A.F.Ca.ET.021.01.1.1 (assembly GCF_003998025.1). Lineage (NCBI taxonomy): Bacteria > Pseudomonadati > Pseudomonadota > Alphaproteobacteria > Hyphomicrobiales > Phyllobacteriaceae > Mesorhizobium > Mesorhizobium sp. M8A.F.Ca.ET.021.01.1.1. The sequence continues at coordinate 1,269 of NZ_RZSJ01000740.1, read as the reverse complement.
GACATCATTTCGCTGGGTTTCCGCATCGGCGGGCTCGCCTACTGTCCCGATATCAGCGACTTTCCGGAAGCCACCGCAGAGCGGCTGCACGGTCTCGACATGCTGGTCATCGACGCGCTGCAATACCATACCCATCCCAGCCATCTGTCGCTTAGCCAGGCACTTACCTGGATCGAAAAGCTGGCGCCCAGAAATGCCGTGCTGACGCACATGCATGTGCCGCTGGATTACGCCACGGTGATGACCGAGACTCCCGACCACGTGGTGCCGGCCTATGATGGCATGGTGATCGAAATTCCTTACGAGTCAAAGCGATAGAGAAAGCTGCTCAGTCGGCTTATCCAGTCGCCGTTCGAACGTTGGGCGATGGGTTCGAGGTCGTGAAGTGCCGCTAGAGTGCCGTCCACGATGGTTGCCCGCCAAGGGCCGAAACCGCAGCAATTCCGGGGTTACGCCCCGTACGCTAGTTCCATAATCTATCTTATGCGACTTTTGTCGCAACGTGAAAGCGTCTCGAATCCATCTCGCAGCCCTGCCTTACAGACCTGCCTTCCGACGCAGACCGGCCCAAAAACTTCTGAGCGAATTCGCGGATGAGACAGGTGCACGCTCCACGCCGCGGTATTCGATCCTGTCGCGACCGACCGTTTCGTCATTCCAGACCAACTCAAAGGCGATGCCTTTGAGCCCGAGTTCTCCGATCTGACGCACGATGGTGTCTTGCAGATAGATATTGGATACTCGCACGCCATCGGCACGCTCCGGCAATTTGAATATCTCGGCCCCGCCGATAGCCTCCGCCCGAAGGACGAGGTTTTCGATCGTCATGATGCCGCCATCGTCAAAGCGGACGATTCTTGAACGCTCTTCGTCCAGCGCATCGACCACAGTGGTGACGTTGAAGAGCCATATGGGCTCGTCACCACGAAGCGACAGGAATTCGCCATACCGTTCGAGAATCGGCCGTAGCGACTTCAACGCCGTGGCCCTCAGAATGAGCACATGCTCGCCAAGCCAGGGAAAATCCGAATATAACCGGGATGTTCCGTCTTCTTGCTCGTGCAGGAATTTCATCCGGGGCGAACGCCATCGCTTCTGGCTCCGGCCGCCGAGGGTCGCGAATAGCCGGTAGTCGTCGGTTTGTTCGGGAAGAACCCATTCCTGCCCCTCCACTACACTCGGAACATAGATCTTCACCCGACCTCACGACCCTCGCACGCTTCCAGACAGTGAAGCCTCCCTACCGCTGCGCACAGCGGCCTCGCAGCG
>NZ_RZSJ01000073.1:0-16443 GCF_003998025.1 Mesorhizobium sp. M8A.F.Ca.ET.021.01.1.1 | reverse complement strand
ATCCTTGGTATTGAAGGTGCGAATTCGCGTATGCGCCATATTGGTCTCCATCAGGTCGGGCTCGCGGCGTCGTCGGCTTTGGTCAGGCGTCCACGGGCTCGCGTTTCGCGGCGGCGTGATAGGCCAGATATTTGCGCTGCGTCGAAATACGGTCGGCCACGTGCTTGGCGTCGTGCCAGACGCCCCAGATAAAACTGGAACCCCTTCTCGATTGCCAGGGCAAGCCCAGGAAATAGATTCCGGGCTCGGTCGAGACGCCGCGGTGGTGCCTTGGCCTTCCCTTCTCGTCAAAGGCATCGACCTTCAGCCAACTGTAATCGGCGGCAAAACCCGTCGCCCAGATGATCGCCGCTATCCCCGCCTCGGCCAGGTGCAGTTCGCGGATCGGATTGGTCATGCATTCGGGATCCGGTTCGATCCGGCGGGCAGCGGGCTCTTCGGGAAGGTCGAGACCGTTGCGCGCCACATAGGCGTCGGCCTCGTCCAGCAGCGACATCAGATTGGCATCACCGCGGGCAATGTTCTTCGCAAGATCAGGCGCGAAGCTCATCAGCCCGTCCTGATAGGTCCTTGTCATGCCGACCAGGGTGAGCCCTTGCTTCGCCAGTCGGCGGAAATCGATCGTTTCGCCGCCGCGCGCGCCGCTCACCGCGATCGTCACATGTTCCGTGCCGGGTCCAGGGGTTTCGAGGTCCCATTTGCCGAGAACGCCCAGCCACCAGCAGAAGTCGCGCCCGCGATAGGCCCGCGGCGGGCGATCGTGCGGGCCGACCGAGAGGTAGACGCGCTTGCCAGCGCGCTGGAGTTCGTCGGCGATCTGCACGCCCGAGGATCCCGCGCCGACCACCAGCACCGAGCCTTTTGGCAGCTGATCGGGATTGCGGTAGGCGCTGGAATGGATTTGCAGGATGCCTGCCTCCTTGGGGACGAGAGGCGGGATGACGGGGACCTGGAAAGGTCCGGTCGCGGCGACGATGCTGTTTGCCTCGATCAGGCCATCGGACGTCTCGACGCGGAATCCGGGCCGGCCGACATTTCTTTGCACAAGCCTGACTTCGACGCCGCTGCGGATCGGCGCATCGATCTGCTTTGCGTAAGCCACAAAATAGTCGGCAACCTCCTCCTTGGAGGGAAAGCCATCGGGACCCGTAATCGGAAACTCCATGCCCGGGAAGCGGTCGTGCCAGGCCGGGCCATTGGCAACCAGGGAATCCCACCGCTGCGAGCGCCAGCGCTCGGCAATGCGGCCGCGTTCGAGAACGAGATGAGGCACCCCGCACTTACTCAGGTGCTCGCTCATGGCCACCCCCGCCTGGCCACCGCCAACGACAAGCGTGTCTATCGTCTCAACCGACATGCCCAGTCCTCTCCTGACCATCCGACAGCTCCTGCCGCACGGGACGAAAGCCGATTTCCGGCGGCTGGCAGACGCAGCCTGGGTGATCCATTTCGCCGTGTTCCGGACAAGCCGCTTGCGCCATCCGGTCTCCCTATTGGCGCTCACAAGTAGCAGCACGTGGCGGTGGGCGCCCATAACGAATCTCCGAAGTCACGCGTAACCATTTCCGAATTTCTCGCGCCGACAGACGCATCTACAGTTTCAGCGATCGGGTCCGCGGCGCCGCATGAGGTGGCGGGCGAAGCCGGGCACGGGTCAGCACGGAACAGGAGGCGCTCCCCCGTTCCGCAATGCCTCGAGCCGGCATTCTCGAGGGGCCGCTATGAAGACTGAAAGCTATGATTACATTGTCGTCGGCGCGGGTTCGGCCGGCTGCGTGGTGGCCAATCGGCTGAGTGCCGATCCCTCGGTCAGAGTGTGCCTGATAGAGGCAGGCGGCAGCGACAACAGCCTGCGGGTCAGCGTGCCGGCAGGCATTCTGTCGCTCTATGGCAACCCGAACTACGACTATTGTTTCGTCGGCGTGCCACAGCCCCATCTCAACAACCGCAGCATTCCAGTCAACCGGGGCAAGGCGCTGGGCGGATCGAGTTCGATCAACTCGATGGTCTATATTCGCGGCGCCGCTGAGGACTATGACGAATGGGCCGGGCTCGGCTGCGCCGGCTGGGCCTACAGCGACGTGCTGCCCGTGTTCAGGAAACTGGAGCGCAACCTGATCGCCCAGGACCCGCGCTATCACGGCACGGACGGCGAGCTTATGGTCGACAACCCGCGCGATCCGAACGTGCTTTCGGGCATGTTCGTCAAGGCCGGCGAACATGCCGGCCTGCCTGCCAACGCAGATTTCAATGCCAAGAGCCAGTTCGGCGTCGGGGTCTACAACGTCACGCAGAACCGGGGCCAGCGCTTCAGCAGCTTCACCGCTTTCATGCGTCCGGTGCTCAATCGCAAGAACTTGACCTTGCTCAGTGCATGCGAGGTGATCGACCTTGTCATCGCCGAAGGGCGCGCGACTGGACTGCGCGTGCGCCATGACGGCCAGGAGAAAATGCTCTCGGCCAGCCGCGAGATCGTGCTCTGTGCCGGGGCCATCAACTCGCCCAAGATCCTGATGGCGTCCGGCATCGGCCCCGCGGACGAGTTGCGGCGGATCGGCATCACGCCGGTTCTCGACCTGCCCGGCGTCGGCAAGAACCTGCAGGACCACATAGACGGCATGATCACCGTGCGCTCCAGGAGCACCAGGACGCTCGGCCTGTCGCTCGCCAACCTGCCCCGCATCGCGGCAGCACCCTTCCAGTATTTCGCGCGCCGCAAGGGCATGCTCACCACCAATTATGTCGAGGCTGGCGGCTTCGCGAAAACCAGGCATGCGAACGGCCTGCCCGACATTCAGTTCCACTTCGTGCCGGGCTATCGCAGCCACCGCGGCAGGCTCATCGAATATGGCCATGGCTATGCCATTCATACCTGCGTGCTCAGACCCAAAAGCGCGGGCGAGATCAGGTTGTCACGCGACAGTTCTCGGCGCGACGTTCTGATCGACCACCGTTTCTTCGCGGATGAAGGGGACGCCATGGTGCTTGTCGAAGGCATCAAGATCGCGCGCAAGATCCTCGCCGCATCCGAGTTCGATCCGGTGCGTGGCAAGGAAGTGCTCCCAGGCAAGGATGTCCGCAGCGACGACGAGATCCTCGCCTATCTGCGCGCCGAAGCGCTGACCGTCTACCACCCTGTCGGGACCTGCAAGATGGGGACGGACGAGATGGCGGTCGTTGATCCGGCGACGCTGAAAGTGCGCGGCGTGGACGGGCTCCGGGTCGCGGATGCGTCAGTCATGCCGAAGCTGATCGGCGGCAACACGAACGCGCCAAGCATGATGATCGGACAGAAGGTTTCCGAGATGATCCTCGGCTCGGGACACAAGGGGGGCAAATAGGTCGCCGCTGCTTCGGTGAATCATCGCAAACGTCCGGAATTGCCTTAAGCACTCCCAAACGTCGTCATTCCAGGGCGGAGCAGGAGCGAAGCTCCGTCGCGCAGACCCTGGAATCCATGCCGTGACGCCGAGGCGTTGCCGCGGTGAAGAATTCTGCCCCGCTGCGTCGCTTGGCCAAGGTCACGGAATGGATCCTCGGGCTCCGCGTCCGCTTCGCTCCCGCTCCGCCCGTGGATGACGAAGCAGAGAGGCTTCGGCCAATTCCCAGCATCCGCGCTGAAAGCCTGCAGCCTTTTCAGAGGCCCCATGTCGAGAGACTGGTTCAGTGATCCTCGTCGATCTCGTCGTGCAAGAGGCCGAGGATGCGGCGCTTGAGCGCGATGAACTCGGGTTCGAGGATCACGTCCATCGAGCGCGGCCTGGGGATCTCGACCTTGATCTCGGCCTTGATCTTGCCGGGCCGGGCCGTCATCACCAGGACGCGATCGCCCAGGACGAGCGCCTCGTCTATATCGTGGGTAACGAACAGGACCGTTTTTTGCTGCCGCTCCCAGACACGCAAAAGCAGTTTCTGCATGGTGCCGCGGGTCTGGCTGTCCAGGGCGCCGAAGGGCTCGTCCATCAACAGAACGGCCGGGTCGTTGGCAAGGGCACGCGCGATCGCCACGCGTTGCTTCATGCCGCCGGAAAGCTGAGCGGGGTAGTGGTCGGCAAAGGGCGCGAGGCCGACTTCGTCGAGATACTGGTCGACGATCTGCTTGCGCTGCCCCGCCGGCAGGCCCTTGCGCCTGGGCCCGTACTCGATGTTGGCGCGCACCGTGAGCCAGGGAAACAAGGTGTAGCTCTGGAACACCATGCCTCTGTCGGGGCCAGGTTCGATAACTTCCCTGCCAGCGACCTTGATGCTGCCCGAAGTCGCGTCATTGAGACCGGCCGCAAGGTAGAGCAGGCTGGATTTGCCGCATCCCGAAGGGCCGACGATGACGCAGAATTCATTCCTCGCCACCTCCAGCGATACATCGTCCAGCGCCAGCACACCATTGGCGTCGCCGTAACGCAATGTCACGTCCTCGACGGCCATCGTCGTGCCGGCCGAACACGGATCGCCGGCTGCCGAGGCCGTGCCGGCCAGATTTTTCGCCTTGATGGTTTCGGTCATTGCCATCCTTGATCCGACTGCGGTTTGCGAGCTTGCGTTCAAAATCAGGGTGCCCATGGCGCGACCCTTGCCCGCACGATGCGGAACGCCGTGTCGGTGATGAGCCCGAGAAGCCCGATCGCGGCGATCGCCATGAAGATCACATCGACCTGGAAGCCTCGCATCGCCTTCAGGCTGATATAGCCGAGGCCGCTCGACGCGGCGACGAGCTCGGCCACGACCAGATAGGTCCAGGCCCAGCCCATGGTGACGCGAAGCGTGTCGAGGATCGCTGGAAGCGCGGCGGGGAAAATGACGTGCCAGACGGCTTCGCTGCGCTTGGTGCCCAAAGTGTATGAGGCGTTGACCAGATCCCTGGATACGCTGCGCGCACAGTCGGAAATCATCACGAGTTGCTGGAAGAAGGTGCCGAAGAAGATGACCGCTATGCGCTGTTCGATGCCGATGCCGATCCAGAGGATGAACAGGGGCACGAACGAGGTCACGGGCAAGTATCGGATGAAGTTGACCAGGGGCTCGAGCGGCGCCTGCACCACCCGGTAGGTCCCCATCCACAGTCCCAGCGGGACCGAGATCAGCGAGGAGACGATGAAGCCCAGGATCACCACCTTGGCACTGGTCAAGGTGTGGTAGAAAAGGCTGCCGTCCAAAGACATGCGATAGGTCGTCTGTAGCACGGTTCCGGGCGTCGGCAGGAACATGTTCGGCACAACGCGGCCATAGGACAGCATCGCCCAGCCGCCGATCACGACCACCCACATCGCCAGGGCCAGCGTTGTCGCCGTGCTGGCGGGAATGTTGGCGAATGGGGTCGTCAGGCGCGTCCACGCCGTCCGCCTCTGTGCCATGGGATGGTCTCCGTTGATCTTCTGAAACACGAAGCTCTGGCGAAAAAACCGGGTTCGGCCCAGACGGACCGACCCGGTTTTTCGAAGGCTCACTGTTCCTTGATGAAATCGGTGTCGAGGATTGTCTTCGCGTCGATCGTCATCTTGAGCTTGCCGGCCTTGCCCCAGATGTCCTGCGCGAAGTTCACCAGGTCGGACGCCTCGCTCTTCTGCGGCGTGCCGAAGAATTCCAGGTTGCGATCGCGGTCGTAATAGCGCACGCCCTTGGCGCCGGCGGCGAAATCCTCGGGCTTTTCGAGATAGCCGCCAATGCCCTTGGCCATGATCTCATAGGCCTTTTCCGGATTGGTCTTGATGTATTCGACCGCCTTGTAATAGCCCTTGACGAGGGCCTTCACGTCTTCGGGATGCTTTTCGATCAGATCGCATTTGAGAGCGATCACATCGACGATCAGGCCGGGGGTGGTCGTGGAATCGATCAGCACCTTGCCCTTGCCGCCCTTGCGGACTTCGGTGAGGTGAGGCTCCCAGGTCACCGCGGCGGGAACCTGGCCGGCGATGAAGGCGGTCGCCGCGTCATCGGCGGTCATGTTGGTGATGGTGACGTCGTCCTCGGTCATGCCTTCCTTTTTCAGGAGCACGTTGAACCAGAATTCGGAAACGGAGCCCTCGTTCAAGGCCACCTGCTGGCCCTTCAGATCCTTGAGCGCCTTGACGTCGGGCTGCGTCACGACGCCATCACCGCCATGGCTGTCGTCCAGCGCCAGGACGTATTTGAAACAGAGATCGTCGGAGCGGTACTTCATCAGCTCGTCGACGGTGGAGGCGGCGCCATCGAGATCGCCGCCGGCGACCGCCGCCATGTAAAGCGCTGATTCTTCTATGATCTTCAGGTCGACATCGACGCCGGCCTCCTTGAAGTAACCAAGGTCGCGGGCAAGAAACAGCGGCCCGTATCCAACCCAGGTCGTCATGCCAAGACGAATGGCGCCTGCGTTGGCTGGCGCCGCAAGCCCCAGGCCCAGCAGGCCTGCGCCGACCGCGCCCATCAGGCAATTTCGGAATGTCTTCATTGTCGTCGTTCCCCTATGGCTGTTGCCGGCATCGGCCTCATGCAAGCGGCGTATGCCGGCTGTGTTTCGGCAGCCGCTCTTGTTTGGGCGTCGCCTCCCAGCGAGCCTTGCGTGTTTTAAGGTCCGCAAGAGAGCATCCGGACCGGATCGCAAAAAGAAGTCTTTTTCTGCCCATTGCTTCGTCGAAACCGAAGCGCGGTCGATAGCCAAATCGGCGACCTAGTGCCGGTCTTCATGCATGGATTGCGGGAGCCAGCCGTTTGGTTATTTTCGTACAAATGTTTTTTCGTGACACGCTGGGCGGGTGGTTTTATGAATCCGGTGATCGATCCGCGCGTCCGGCATGCCTTCTGGTGCGCAATGCCTGATCGCTTCGGGCCGGTTCGAGACCAAAGGTGACGCCCATGCGGGAATTGCCGAAAGACATTGACGCCGATGTGGTGATCGAAATCAGCAGGTTGCTGGACGACAGCGCTCTTTTCGCGCCTGTCCGGGTTCATGAACTCACAGCAAGGGTAAGGCAGAAAGTGAAGACGGGTTTGCCGGACCGTTCAATTGAAGAGCTGATCGTGGAAATGGCCTCCTTGCGTCGGTTGGCCATGGCCTTCGAGCTGCCTGGATCGGAAAATGTGGTGCAAATTCCAGAGCGACTCCTACGCTGACCGGGTCACGCGCTCCACAAGGCGGTCAGGACAAGCGACGCCTCGAGCACCTGGGCACCGGTCTCATTGCGCACCTTGACGGTGATCTTGACCAGGTCGCGATCCGGCATTTCGTCACGGGCGACATCCTGCAAAATGCGAATGGCTTCTGCTCTCGCTTGTTCTCGCGATTCGAACGGCTGGCCATCGTCGTCCGGCACGAGGCCATCGCCGTTATAAAGATCGAAATGATACCGTTTCATTTTCGGGCAGCCTTGGACATCTCTAGCGTGCTAAATACTTGGCGACGCTGGAGGTTCCCTGTCGGCTCCGGCGTTTGCGCCAGAATGGGCGCAGGCTGTCAAATGATAGTGTCCGCCATCTTCCGAAGGCCTAGGGTCCGAGCGCTATCCTTGCGTCCGAGACAGTTGGCGATCGGCGTTTCAACCCCGATCCTTTCGAGGCCATCATGTTAGAGTCTCTCTATCTGCAACTCGGCCAGCACGACACAGTGTCGGACGAAGAGAAGGCCTTGTTGGCCGAAACGGTTTGTTTCGGACGGGAGTTCGAAAAGGGGCAGGATCTGGTCAAGGCGGGGTCGCGGCCAACCTATAGCACCATGCTGCTGGATGGCTTGGCGGCACGCTATAAGGTGCTCGAGGACGGCGGCCGGCAGTTCACGTCCTTGCAGGTGCCCGGCGACTTTGTCGATCTCCACGCCTTTTTGCTCAAGACCATGGATCACGGCATCGTCGCGCTGTCGCCTTGCCGGGTGATGTTCGCGGATCACAACAAGCTGAAAGCCATTACCGAACAGGCCCCTCACCTGACCCGGTTGTTGTGGCTGGACACGCTGGTCGATGGCGCCATTCATCGCGAATGGATCGTGGCGATGGGCCGCCGTTCCAAGACCTCGCACCTGGCCCATCTCATGTGCGAATTGTTCGTGCGCCTGCAGGCGGTGAAACGCACCAACGGCATGAGCTTCCATCTACCGCTGTCACAGGCCGAAATGGCCGACGTGCTTGGGTTGTCGGTCGTGCACATGAACCGGGTGATCGGGGGCTTGAAAAAGATCAAGGTGATCACCTGGACGAACCATGTGGTCACCATTCTGGACTGGGACCAACTTGCCAGGCTTGCCGAGTTCGATCCCACCTATCTGAGCATCAACAACGAACCGAGATAAACAGGCTTGGCTCAATTTGCGGTGCCGCTTTTCTCGTCAAAAAACTGAATGCCCCGCACAGCAGCCTTCTTGGTGATCAAGCCTTTCAGATCCGCATCCGATCGCTCTGTGCCGGTCCGCTCCCGCAGCATGGCTATGGCGGCTTGCATCGACGAAAAGGGACGGTCCTGCAACTCGTCGAGAATGGCGTCCACCGACGCCGCGACGTTTGTCGGTTCGGGATTTATCGACATGGCCTTCCGTCCGACTCGCCTGCCTAATCGGCATGGCAGGTGTTCAAAGGCGCTTGATACCACCCAGCTTCAAGCGAAGCCTTTGGCCCTCGGCATAGGCCAGGGCAAAGGATTCGAGGTCGAATTGGCAGGTCGTTTCCTCACCGCCGCCGATCACACGGACGAACCATTCACCGCAGCCTTCGACGACCTCGATCCGGGTTCCGACTTTGCTTTTGTGCTGGGTATCGTGCACGGCTTTCCTCGCAAGCATCAGCCAACGCGGGATTCTCGCACCAGAACGAGGTTCCGTCATTTAAATTTGATGTCTTTGCGCTGTACGAGTTTTGCCAAATCGTGCCGAGCCAATCTGTCGCGCCGGCGGCATAAAACGCGGCTCGCACAGGATTAGGCTCGGGAGCCCTAAACAGAAGATCCAATAGCTTGGCAAAGCCGATGGTACCGTTGGCTGGGATCGAACCAGCGACCTCCGGATCCACAATCCGGCGCTCTAACCATCTGAGCTACAACGGCACGTCTTAACGTTGGTAGCAGGATCGAGGTGGAAGGTTCACTCTCCGCGATCCGCTCTGTCGTTCGGCGATGCGTCCATACGGGCTTCTGGATTCTAATTCAAGGCTTTTGCAAAGCAAAGGCCACTTCCCCACAGCGGTGCAGCTTTCGCCGGGCAAAGAAAAAGGCCGGCGGGAGGAGGTGCCGGCCTTTTCCTGTTACGAGCCAGCGGGAGGAGGTGCTGGCTGGTCACCCCGGAGGTGGAGGGAGGAGGTTCCACCCGCCGGGTATTCGCTCGACCGTCACTGTCTCACATCTATTTGTCCGACAAAATGCGACCTTTTGTTGCATCCGCGGACGATGCGCAATTATTAGGCGGCCTTGATTTCCTTGATCGCCTTCTCGAAAGCGGTCTTGATCGGCTTCGAGACATCCTCGGCCGCCTTGGAGGCGACAGCCTGGAAATCCTTGGCCTGCTCGACGGTCAGTTCGACGCGCTTGCGCAGGAAGGCGGTCTGCAACTCGACGACTTCCGACAGCGACTTGGCGCCGATCAGGGCTTCGAGATGCGAGAAGCCGGCCTCGGCATTGGCGCGCAGCGCGGCAATGGTCTTGAGCGACAGGTCGCTGGAGACAGTCTTGGCGGTCTCGTAGGTCGACTCCAGAGCCTTCTGGGTCTCCTCGGCACCGGTCTTGAGCTTGGCGTAGGCCTCTTTCGACTGCTCAACGCCCTTTTCGGCGAAAGCGCGCATCTGGTCGGTGGCCTTGGAAGCGTCGAAGCTCGGGAATTCAACGTTTTCGATCGTCTCGGCAGTCTTGGTCCTGGACATTTTCCATCCTTTTCAGCGGCAGCGGCTTTGACAGAAAGCCGTCTCGTTCATGTATGATGGCAATATAAAGGCAAATTTTGTGCATTGCAATATCCTTGTTGCAGTGCACAAAAAAATGTTTTTGGCCGTTAACCAAACAGCCAGAATTCAGCCTTTGCACGTTCTGGCTTGTGGACCTTCGTGGCTGCGGCTTTTATTAACAAAGCGTTAACTGCAAATCGCCGCTCCGTAAGGGTCCGCCAAGCGCATGCCGTCCGAATATTCCTTCCTCGACGTCGCCGTGCTCGACGCGGTCCGCCAGCGGTTTGCCGCCGGCGACGCGATCGCGATCCTGTCGGTGGACCTCGAGCAGGTCATCTGGGCCAATGGGCCGGGCGCCGCCATGTTCGGCTATCCCGATATCGAGGCGATCATCGGCGCCTCGGCGCGGCTGCCGCTGGTCGCGCGCCGTCAGATCATGGCGACCAGCGGTTTCCCGCAGATCGGCGGCGATCGCTCGATCACGGTGCGCCTGGCGACCGGCATGACCAGCCGCGCCGTCGGCTTTCTTGCCAGTGCCCTGACGCTGCCCGATGGCGAGCATGCCATCATGCTGGCCGTGCCGGCGGCGCAGACCGGCTCGCGCAGTGCCGCCGAGATCGCCAACCGGGCGATCAGCGGCCTTACCGAGGACGGCCATTTCATTGCCTTTATCGATGCCAAGGGCAATGTCGAGGCCGCCTCGCAGGGATTTTCGGCACTCGGCATCCAGCCCGCGACACTGGCGGCCCTGGTGGCCGACGTCGCGGCCGAGGGCGAGCGCATCGTCAAGCGCCTCGTTCCGGGCGGCAGAACCTCCTACCCGGCGGGCCTCGCCCGGCTGACGCCGGAGCGGCATCTGCTGGTGGTGATCGACGAGGATCAACTCGAGGACAGCGCATCTGGCGCTTCGGCGGACGGCTCGTCCGCGGCAACGGAACGCCCTGCCAAGGAGATTGACCGCGCAACGGAGGCGGCGGAAACCGCCACGGTCGAATCCGGGTCTCGGCAGAACAATCAGCCGACGGCCGATGTTTCGCGGACGGAGGCGACCAAACAGCCCGCTGCCGCTGCCGAGACCGAACAGGCGCCCGCCCCTTCCGGGCCCGTGGCTGACGATAGGCCGGAACAGGCAACGCGGGAGATCGAGGAACCGACAGGCCCGACACCGGTCGCCGCCGACAATGATCAGCCGGCGGCGGGCACGCCGGCACAGCACGATCATTGGTATTTCCATGCTGGGGAAGACGACGCGTCAACCGCGCCGGAACCGAAAGGCGGGACCGAAGCGGTTGGCCCCGAAACTTCAGCGGACAGCGTGAAGCAGGCCATCTCGCCTACGGCCCCGGCCGCAACCGTGGCCACCCGCAGGATAGACCGCTCGGCGGCACCGTTGCGTTTTGTCTGGCGTACCGACGCCGAGGGCAAGTTCAGCGCGCTGTCGCCGGAATTCGCCGATATCGTCGGCCATCCGGCAGCCGACGTGATCGGCCGGCGCTTCAGGGATGTCGCGGCGGCCTTCGGTCTTGATGCGTCCGGCGAGATCGCCGGCCTGCTGGAGCGGCGCGACACCTGGTCCGGCCGCTCGGTGCTGTGGCCGGTCGTCGGCACCGACCTGAAGATTCCCGTCGACCTGGCGGCATTGCCTGTCTATGGCCGCAGCCGTGCCTTCGAAGGTTTTCGCGGCTTCGGCGTCGCGCGAACCGGGGATGCGGTCGTCGATCCGGAAGCGATCGGCATGGCACTGGTGCCCAATGGCGCAATACCGGCGGCACCAAAACCCGAGGCCGTGGAGACAGCGCCTGAACAGCCCGAGGCCGAGGGGCCGAAGGTATCGGATCCGTTCAAGGGCGAAGTGCCGGCGCTGACCATCGTACCGAAACCGGAGCGGCGCTTTGCCGACAAGGTCATCCGGCTGGCCGAACACCGGCAACCGGCCAATGACAAGGGGCTGTCGACGCTGGAACGCAGCGCGTTCCGCGAGATCGGCGAGCGGCTGAAGAAAGAAAGTTCGCCGGAGGCTGAACCGGCCGAGCCGGCAAGGCAGGCGGACCCAGATGCCGGGTCAGGCCCTTTGTCGGAGCCGCACCACGCGACCAAGCCCGCGACCGATGCGACGCCGCCGGCGGACATCGCCACCCCATATACCAAACCAGCCGATTCGAGCCGGGAATCGGCGACCGGCCAGGCGCATGGTATGCCAACGCCTGATGCGCAAGACGCACCGGACGCGGGCGAACCCTCCCTGAGCGATGCCGAGGATCAAAGGGATCTTGCGCGGCTCGACGGTGCGCAAGCGGACCAGGTCGAACAACAGGCGCCGAGCTCCGAATCCTCGCCGCCGGCGGCCTCGGGCTCCCTGCTCGACTACGCCGATAAAGAGGACAAGCCTGCTGATGTCGCCGACGGCAGCGACGAGGCCACAGCGCCCGAGGCACAAGAGATAATCGCGACGAAAGCGATGGCCGAGGATCGCGAGGCGCCAGCGCAGGCAGGATCCGCCAAGTCACCGCCGGCTGATGACGACGACATGACGGCGGACGATTTACGCGACGCCGAAGACAATGAGGATTGGACCGACGAGGACGCGACTGCATCCGGCGAGGAACCGATTGCTGCCCCCGGCCGAAGCGGCGGCTCGGATGATGCGGCCGGGACATTTGCCGAGCGGCCACGCCTGCAAGTGCCGCCACTCAAAACCGAAGGATTCACGCCGTCGGCCTTTTCCGTCGGTAGCGAAAACAAGACGCCGGATACATCGCTGCTCGGCAAGCTGCCGGTGCCGCTGATCATCCATTCGGGCGACCAGTTGCACTATGCCAACGACGAATTCCTCGACCTGACCGGATACGAGACGCTGGAGGACCTGGAGGAAGCGGGTGGCCTCGGCGCTTTGTTTGCCGATCCTTATGCCGATGACGGCGCTTTCGACGGCAGCGACCGGGCTCTGCGGCTGAAGACGCGCGACGGACAGGAATTTCCTATCGACGCCATCCTGCGCTCCGTGCCCTGGCGCGATGGCAAGGCGCTGATGCTGGTCGTTCGCCGTTCCGGCGAGGATGATGCCCCCGCGGCGGCGCACGCGATTGGCGAAGGGCCAACGCAGCCCGACATTTCCGAGCTCAAGGCACGCATCGCCGAGATGCGTACCATCATCGACACCGCCACCGACGGGGTCGTGCTGATCGGCAGCGACGGCACCATCCGTTCGATCAGCCGCCCGGCCGAGGCGCTGTTCGGTTTCGACAGCGACGAGGTGACCGGCAAGCCTTTCGCCTCGCTGTTTGCCATCGAGAGCCAACGCGCGGCGCGCGACTATCTCACCGGCCTGTCGGAGCCTGGCGTGGCGAGCGTGTTGAATGACGGCCGCGAGGTGATCGGCCGCGAAGCACAGGGGCGCTTCATCCCCCTGTTCATGACCATCGGCCGGCTGCCCAACGACAGCGGCTTCTGCGCCGTGGTACGCGACATCACACAGTGGAAGCGGGCCGAGGAGGATCTCACCCAGGCGCGTGCGGTGGCCGAACGCGCTTCCTCGCAGAAAACCGATTTCCTCGCCCGCATCAGCCACGAGATCCGCACGCCGCTCAATGCCATTATCGGCTTTTCCGAGCTGATGGTCGACGAGAAGTTCGGGCCGGTCGCCAATGACCGCTACCGCGATTACCTGCGCGACATCAACCGCTCGAGCAACCACGTGCTCGACCTGGTCAACGATCTCCTGGACATCTCGAAGATCGAGGCCGGCCAGCAGGAAATGGCTTATGAGGCGGTGTCGCTCAACGATACGCTGGCCGAAACCGTGGCGATGATGCAGCCACAGGCCAACCGCGAACGCGTCATCATCCGCTCCAGCTTCGCCTCGCGGCTGCCGGAAGTGGTGGCGGATTTGCGCAGCGTGCGCCAGATCGCGCTCAACATCCTGTCCAACGCCGTCCGCTACACCCAGGCCGGCGGCCAGGTGATCGTCTCGACCGCCTATGAGACCTCGGGTGACGTCGTCATGCGGGTGCGCGACACCGGCATCGGCATGAGCCAGGCCGAGATCGAGCAGGCGCTGAAGCCGTTCAAGCAGATCAACGCCCTGAAGCGCGGGCGCGGCGACGGCACCGGCCTTGGCCTGCCGCTGACCAAGGCGATGGTGGAAGCCAACCGCGCCCGGTTCACCATCAATTCGACGCCCGGCGAAGGCACGCTGGTCGAAGTCGCCTTCCCGTCGACCCGGGTGCTCGCCGAGTAAGGTGAGCCTCCGCGGCAGCGGTTCTGCCGCTAGCTTCGCAGTTACCGCGCGGTGATATTGGCTGCCCGCCGAATCCGGGACCGTCGGGAAAATCGTTCGGCCGCCGGAACAAAGCCTGCAGGCGCTTGTTAGGCACACAGCACGATGTGTGCCTAACAAGGATCTATTCATGAAAAATCGGCTGTTACTGGCCGCGCTCGGCGCGGCCACGGCAATCACCTTTGCCATGCCTGCCCTGGCTGCGGACAAGGCGCAGGACTTCATCGACAAGGCGGCGTCCGGCGGGATGTTCGAGGTGGAATCGAGCAAGATCGCCGAAGGCAAGGCGCAGGATCAAAGCGTCAAGGACTTCGCCCAGAAGATGATCGCTGATCATGGCGCGGCCAATGCCAAACTCGAGACGATCGCCGGCGAGCAGAAGCTGCAGGTGCCGACGGCAACGGACGCCAAGCACAAGAGCGATATTGACGCTCTGCAAAGCGCCAAGGATTCGGTCGACAAATCTTACGTGCAGATGCAGCGCGATGCCCATGCCGATGCGGTGAAGCTGTTCGACGGCTACGCCAAGGACGGCGACAACGCGCAGTTGAAGACGTTTGCGCAGCAGACCTTGCCGACGCTCAAGATGCATCAGGACATGATCGAGAAGATCGCTTCCACGATGGATGACAAGTCTTCCGCGACGGGTTCGACGACCCCTGCCGTCACCACGACCGACACGGCAAATCCGTCCGCCCCGGTGCCGGGCGCCAACAGCTTCACCGAAGATCAGGCCAAGAGCCGCATCCAGGATGCCGGCTTCTCGGATGTGTCCGCGTTGAACAAGGACGAACAGGGCATCTGGCGCGGACAGGCGACCAAGGACGGCAAGAAGACGGCCGTCGCGCTCGACTACCAGGGCAACGTCGTTGCCGGCACCAACTGAACAGCAAATCTGGAGATCTTG
The DNA here is from genome assembly GCF_003998025.1 of Mesorhizobium sp. M8A.F.Ca.ET.021.01.1.1. Classification (NCBI taxonomy): domain Bacteria; kingdom Pseudomonadati; phylum Pseudomonadota; class Alphaproteobacteria; order Hyphomicrobiales; family Phyllobacteriaceae; genus Mesorhizobium; species Mesorhizobium sp. M8A.F.Ca.ET.021.01.1.1. The sequence goes on along the minus strand of NZ_RZSJ01000073.1, from coordinate 1,433 downwards.
ACCATGAAAACCGTGACCGGACTTTTCGACAATTATGATGACGCTTCCGATGCTGTCGGCGAGCTGGAGGCAAGCGGCGTGCCGCACGCCGATATCAGCATCGTCGCCAACAATTCGACCGAATGGTACGACGGGGATGACGACCGCTCCAATGCCGCCGAGGATGCCGCCAGCGGCGCGGGTGTGGGTGCCGTCATCGGCGGTGCGGGTGGCTTGCTGGCCGGGCTCGGCATCATGGCCATTCCCGGCGTCGGCCCGGTGGTGGCCGCCGGCTGGCTGGCCGCCACTGCTGTCGGCGCCGTTGGAGGCGCTGTCGTCGGCGGAGCTGCCGGCGGAATCGTCGGGGCACTGACGGAGTCCGGAGTCCCAGAAAGGGATGCCCATGTTTATGCGGAAGGTGTGCGCCGTGGCGGCACGCTGGTGACAGCCAAGGTCGATGATCAGTTGGCTGGCCAAGCCGAGCGGATTCTCGGACAAGCCAATTCGGTCAATCTGGAAGACCGCCGCAGCGCATACGAGGCCGACGGCTGGACGGGTTTCGACAGCAACGCCAAGGCCTTCACACCCGATGAGATCGAAAGCGATCGCGGGCGCTACGCCAATCGCCCTTGATCCCCTCGCCCGCTGCCAAAGGCGGCGGGCGAAAGTCTGCCGCGCGCAAGCCCGCATCGAAGCTCGAAGGAACACGCTAAATGGCCAAGGCACCACGCCGCAACGGCAACACCGCCGCTATTCACGATCAGACCTTGACGAGAGGTGATGGCGGTGAATTGCACCAGCGCGCCGAAAGCGACGGCGCGGTATTGACCACGGCCCAGGGCGGACCGGTCTCGGACGATCAGAACTCGCTGAAGGTCGGACCGCGAGGACCGACGGTCCTCGAGGATTTCCACTTTCGCGAAAAGATTTTCCACTTCGACCATGAACGCATACCCGAGCGGGTCGTGCACGCGCGCGGCTACGGAGCGCATGGCTATTTCGAGACCTATGACTCGCTCGCCAAATACACCCGGGCCGACATTTTCCAGCGCGCCGGCGAGAAGACGCCAGCCTTCGTCCGGTTCTCGACGGTTGCCGGCTCGAAGGGCTCATTCGATCTGGCGCGCGACGTCCGCGGCTTCGCGGTGAAGCTTTATACGAAGGAAGGAAACTGGGACATTGTCGGCAACAATATACCGGTTTTCTTCATCCAGGACGCGATCAAGTTTCCGGACATGGTGCATGCCGTCAAGGAAGAGCCCGACCGGGCGTTTCCACAGGCCCAGTCCGCACACGACAATTTCTGGGATTTCATCTCGCTGACGCCAGAGTCCATGCATATGATCATGTGGGTCATGTCGGACCGCGCGATCCCGCGTTCCTTCCGCTTCATGGAAGGGTTTGGGGTGCACACGTTCCGGTTTTTGAACGTCAAGGACGAATCGACATTCGTC
>NZ_RZSJ01000739.1:0-2554 GCF_003998025.1 Mesorhizobium sp. M8A.F.Ca.ET.021.01.1.1 | reverse complement strand
CGACAATGCGATCCCATGCCGTGCGGCGTCCGTCTGCGTGGAAGACGCTGATCCGCATGGTGCTCGGCGGGGTGCGCTCGGGATTGGGATTGTCGGCGGCAAGGTGCAGCCCTTCCGTCGCCCAATAAAGCAGCAAGTCCGCAGCGTCGGCAGGCTCCGCATTCTCGATCAGATCGGGAATATGGTGCGCGTGCCGACCTGCGACCTGACGCAACATGAACAGGGCGATCTCGCGCGGCCCACGACGCTTCTCGGTCAACGCGATTTGATACGCGATGTCGGCGATCTTGGGGACGAGAGCGCGTGCGAAGATTTCACTCTCAGCGGGCTCGATGCCGCGAGCCGCCGCGATGCGGCGCGCGGCATGAATGCCCCACGTTACACGGCGTGGCGTCGTCATGCGGCCCTCACAATCTTGATTGACCGGATATGGCAGGCGCTTGTGCTGATGGTCTGGCTGATGTTGCGGGCTGCGTCTGCGATTGGGACCAGGCTGACCGAATAGTTGTGGATGAACTCGGTCAGGTTAGCGCTCAGTGCTCTTAGTGCTTCGGGGTCCGGCTTCTCGGTAGCGCGCGGCCTCGGGGCCGCGCTACCGGCCGTGGCACTTTTTTTGTCGCTCATAGAGAGAATACTCTTATGGGCGACAAGTTTAGTGCCACCGGTCTGCTGGTGTCGAAACCATGTCCGCCGGGATATGCCAAGCGCCTCCCAGGGCCGTTCGTCCTTGAGCTTCGGCTTGCGCGGCTTGCTCGGCTGCTGCGCCGCTCGCTTGGAGCGGACGGCCGTTGCGTCACGCTCGCGCTTTACAGCGGCAATGTCCGCGTCCGTCTGACCACTGGCCCGGATCGACCTGAGATCGAGGCGGCTGCGCTGCTCAATCGTGACCGCAAGAAGATCGCCGATCTCACGAGCCTTCAAGCGCCGCAGCGGCGCGGCAAGCAGATAAGCGATATCTCCCTCACTTATCAGCGGACACCATTTGCGCGCCCAGGCGCGCCTTTGTTGATCGTCCGGCAAGTGCGGGAACGCGGCGCGGAGGTAGGCCTCGCCATCATCGGTGTCCACGAAGGAGCCGTGCCGGTCCTTGATGGTGGTTTCGATCTCATCAAGGCGATGGCGATCCATCGTCCATTTGCGGGGAGCGGGGGCCAACCGATAGCCGAGGACGGCCTTTCCAACCTTTCGGATATCGTAAGCTGTGTCGGGGACGATCGCGACGGCGGCCTTCATGAGCGTGCTTCACCTGATAGCGTTTTGAGCGAACATCCATCAGGCGATCCGACGATCGCTACGGCAGGTTTGGCGCGATTTGACGGCCGTGGCAAGGGTCGGTACGGGGACCGTGCAGCCAATCCCCTACTGGATCGAGAACCTTCCGCTTTGGGTGCGGCCCGAGCCGCACGGAGAACCCCGGAACTCTGCGGAAACGGCTTCGGCCGCACTTTTCAGGTACCTATTGATTTTGGAACCGAACCGCTGCCCGCCTCTGGGCACCATCTTTTTAAAAGAAAATCACGTTCTTATATAGAGCGACCACCTGATCGTTCTCGTGTGGCATGCGCCTGTTGCAGGCGCGTTCGCGGGTCGGCGTTTAGGCTTTCTTGTCGCCATTGGGATTTGGTGCCGGCGCCTCCCGCACGTCTCGCGGTGGCGGATCGACATGCTCAAGCTCTGACGGTGCTTTGTCTGGCCGACGGACCGGTGGCTGCGGGCCGGGCTTCGGCTGTGGTTCTTTGATCTTGGCTGGCATATCCAGTTAACTGGGATCCACAGGCTCTTGTTCCCTGATGCCTTAAAGGACCTGGAGACCGAAGCCGCCAAAAGCGTGTCACGGTGAAACAAACAGATCACAGTTTGCGACAGTCGGGATGAATGATCGTCCGAAGAGCGTTCTAGCTTTAGTTCGCCGGGCGCTCACAAGACCCCGAGCGCCCAAAATCAAATGCTTTTGGGAGAACGATCATGAGACATCTCCTCATTCCAATGGTGGCAGGCTTGTTCATAGGTTCCACCAGCATGGCCTTGGCCACCAATGTTCACACGGTGACGGGCACGACAGGTCAGCCCAGCCAAGAAATCGGAACTGCTCAAACAGGAAGTGCGACCCCCGGCCACGCCAGCTCTGCCCCGGGCTCAGCTTTCAACCCGGATGGAAATGCCGGAACACATTACGCCGGCACCCAGCCGCAAAACTCGAAGAATCCGAAGAGCGTATCTCAGTACGACGTGGCCGGCTTCCAGCAGTCCCATAATAGGTGACAGCACGGTCCGCGGAACAACAGGCCCGGCCGCCGAAGCAGCCGGGCCAACGCATCCCGCCAAGTTGACGCCACTTGTGGGCGTGAGCTCGGGAAACTCGCCGGCACCACGCGAAAACCGCGGCGAATCTGCTGATCCGAGCGTTTTCTAACCTCGGATCTCGGAATTTATCGGGCCAGGCTCACTTCTCGGCGTGGTGGGGGTACTCACGGATATCGATGGACGGAACGACTTTGCTCTCACCGGGCTCCTGGGGGATTCAATTTGCTTGGCGCCCCACCATCCCTAGGGC
>NZ_RZSJ01000738.1:0-2555 GCF_003998025.1 Mesorhizobium sp. M8A.F.Ca.ET.021.01.1.1 | reverse complement strand
GGCCCGCCGCCCGCCGGCGTCGAGGTGCGGTTGTTCGGCCGCCAGCTCGGCCGCACGGGCGCTGTCAGCGTCGAGCTTGACGCCCAGCGCATCGGCAATCGCCTTGGTGTCGCCTGCCTCTGGCGTGCCCGCAGCGGCCCGCTGCAGCGCTTCCTCGGGCGCGGCCTTGCCCAACAGCCGGAACACGGTGCGCCCGCCTTCCAGCAGGCCGCCCAGGCCGCCGCCGAACAGCGTCGCCAGCCCGACCTGGCCGAGCGAGCCACCGACGCTGTGTTCCAGCCCGGCGCGTTGCTTCCAGTCCCAGCTGGACGCCTGCACGCCGGCCTCGATGCCGCCATTGACCGCGCCTTCGGTGAACACCGATTCCAACAAGCGCCAGCCGAACGAGCGCGCCGGCGAGGAAATGCCACCGCCCAGGAACATGGCGCCGATCTGCATGGGGTCGCGGATCGAACCGGCGATGCCGCCGCCCAGATTTGCGCCCAGCTTGCGCAAGCCGCCGACGCCGGCGGCATCCGCCCGCGCCGCCGCCTTGCCGGCCGCCGCTTCCGCCCCGCGCGCGATCGCCGCCGCGTCATCACCGATCGGGCGATCGGCGCCGATGATGTCGGCGAATTGCGGCCGCTCGCGCGCCAGCGCCGTGGCCTTCTCCTGCCAGGCGGCTTCGCTGCGCTGCATCACCGCCCACGGATCGCCGCCGGCGTCGGAAATGCGCGCGCCTTCTTGAAGCTCCTGCGCGGAAAAATCGCGGCGCGGGTTCGGCAGCTGCACGCCGGTGGCGTCGAAGATCGCCTTGTTGCGCCGGTCATAGGCCTCACCAAGCGCGGTGTCCTCGGCGTTCGAATTTTCCTTGTAGCGCTGCAGCTCGCGGGTAGTGTTCCAAAGATCGTCGGCCGCCTGGCGCTGTTCGTTCTCATGCGCCATCGTGTCGGTGAAATTCGGCGCGAAGGTCGGGTTTTCCCCGAATTGCGTCTTGTAGAGGAACATCAGCGAAACGCCCCCGGTACACGCGGCGCCAGCCGGTCGCGCAAGGCGACGAGGTCAAGCACGTAAGGCTTGCCGTCGCTGCCCATGATCCATTGCGGGTCGTTGCCGCCGGGATCTCCAACCGCGAAGGCAAAGCCGCCATTGACAGCGACAGGCCGAGCCCCGCGCAACGTCGCTGCCCCGCCCTGCTGGACGCGGACATTGCCGAAGCGGCCGGCGGCGATGCCGCCCTTCGGCTGCACCTTCAGCGCCGCAAGATCCTCATCGGTCACCGCGCCAAGCACCTGGTCGAACATGTCGGCGCGGATTTCGTTGGGCACCCACACCTTGGCGCCACTCGAAAACCAGCCGGCGCCGGTGTCGGTAAAGCCGCCATACTGCACGCCACGATCGTAGACGGCGCCGGCGGCCTCCTGCAGCGCCTGGTCCTGCACGGCAATCGCTTCGTCGCTGGTCGGGTCAAGGCCTTCCTCGGTGATGCGCTTGCGCGCGATCGAGGCGGCGGCGCGGCCAATCTGGAGCGCGTCTTCCGGCTGGGCGGCCAGCGCCGAGCCGACCACGCCATTGAAGCGCTGCTGGGCGGCGTCGGGCTTCAAGCCCTTCATCTGCTTGCCGTCCGCGCTCTTGCCGTAGCCCGCAATGACATCCTCGGCCGCGCGCTGCGAGCCGTTGACGGCAATGATGGCGCCGGCCTCGGCGATCATCGGCGCGTCCTTGCCGAATTCGGACAGCACCTGCGGTGCCGCATTGCCAGCGCCGGCGACGATCGCGCCGGCCATCGCGGCGCCCTTGCTCGGGTCGGCCTTGATCGCTTTCGACAGCGCCAGCGCCTCGCCTGATTTGAGATAGCGCGGCGCCACGCCCAATTCCTTGGCGGCGTCCTCGGCCGACTGTGCCCGTTGCGAGACGATCGAGGCCATGTCGTCAGGTGTGGCCGCATCGGTCAGCGGCGGCGTCGGCGGCACGATGCCCTGCTTTTCAGCGTAGCTGACGCTGTCCGTTGTGATGGCCTTGCGCTTGGCATCGAGCATCTTTTCGGCAAAGGCCAGCGTGCGCCCCTGCGCGGCCGTGGCGTCGTCGCCATATTGCTTGCGCAGGCCGGCGACATGGGCCGTTGCCTGCGCAAGGCTCATGTCGTTGATGGCGCGAGCGGCGGAGATCTTCGAAAACGTCTCCTGCATGATTTCCTTGCCGCCCCGCGTGGCGGACGTATCGAGCATCATCTGCGACAGCTCGGCCGGGTCGATCTCAAGACCCTGCTGCAGGCGCAACGCCATCGAATCGCCGCGCTTGCGGAAATCGGTCTCCTGCCGTTTGGCCAGGCTGCGCTTTTGCTTTTCCAACTTGTCGAGCCCGGTCGACAGCGTCGACCAGCCATCGCCGTCCAGCCCGGCAATGCCGCCATCGGCGAAGTCGGCGGTCATTTCCTTTTTCATCGTGGCGATGCCGTCGGCGTCCAGCGTCTCGGCCTGCTTGGCGTAGTAGGAAAGCGCCGAATTGCGGCGGCTGACGATCTTGGCCTTTTCGGCGTCGTCGGGCGCCAGGATGCCGCGCCGCACCGCATCGTC
>NZ_RZSJ01000737.1:0-2561 GCF_003998025.1 Mesorhizobium sp. M8A.F.Ca.ET.021.01.1.1 | reverse complement strand
TGACAGTCTTGTGCATGGCCTTGCTGTGGAGCGGGCAGGTCGTCTCGGCCGATCTGGTGGAGCCGTCCGAGCCGCCACAGGAGGAGAAAGGCATCTGGGCGGCAATCGCCTATTCCCAGACCGACACCAAGTATGGCTTCTTCTGGGGCGCCGACAAGCGGCAGGAAGCGAAGGACATTGCGCAGAAATATTGCGAGAATGCCGGTGGAAAAGCCTGCAATGTCGTTGCCGTGTTCCGCAATCACCGCCATTGGACGGACGACGACGAGACCGGATTTCCCTACAAGCATTGCGGCGCGCTGGCGGTGGCCGACAAGGTGGAGCATCGGTTCACCCCCTGGGGCGTGAACTCCGCCGAAACGCGCCGCGAAGCCGAAGATCTCGCCTTGCAGGCCTGCGAGGCAGGGGGGATCCAATGCAAGATCCGCGAATGGGTCTGTACGTGACCGTTGCCACGGGGCCTCGAAGCCGACACTTTGGGCATTTGCCCGGCACCGAAGAGAAGGCCGCATTCATTGGTTCGTAGACATTTTTCGCTGAAGGCAGCCGCCATCTGCGCGGCGACCTTCTCCGCTTCGCTACCGGCTGCTTTCGCCCAACAGCAGCAGGCTGGGTCGCTTCCGAATGGCGCGTCGTCGCTCCAGGAAACCTATCAGGACTGGCAGCTGGCCTGCGTCATACAGGACAATGCCCGGGTCTGCACCGTCACGCAGGACCAGACGCAGAAAAACGGCCAGAGGCTTCTGGCCGTGGAGTTGCGCGCGGCGCAGAAGGGCGGATTGATCGGAACCTTGCTGCTGCCCTTCGGCATCCTGTTCGATCCCGGCGTGGCGGCCCAGATCGACGACCAGCCGCCCGTCGGGCCGTTGAAGTTCAGGACCTGCCTGCCGAATGGCTGCGTGGCGCTGTTTCCGATCGACCGGGCGCTGATGCAGAGGCTCAAGGCAGGTACCGAGCTCAAGCTCGACGTCACCACCGCGGCCGAGACCACGCTTAGTTTTCCGGTGTCGCTGAAAGGCCTTGGCGCTGCCCTTGACCGCATGGTCGCGCTCAGCGCGCGTTGAGGAGCATGGCGACAGCGGCCCGAGCCTTGTAGCGAAGGAACGGACGCGCAGCCCTCGGATCAAGACAGCAGGATTTTCCGGCGAGCGAAGGTCTCGGCGATAGCGAGAACCGCGGCGTGTATCGGCCCCGCGGTGAGACTGGGCATGACCGACGCGTCAACGACAAAAAGATTGTCGAGCGCCTTGAGCTTGAGATTCGCATCGACGACGGCGTCCGGGTCCTTGCCCATCCTGCAAGTGCCACAGGGATGGTGGTGTGTAATGACCGACCGCGCGATGAAGTCGTCCATTTCAGCCGTACTGTTCAGGGTGCCTGGCAGGAGCTCGCGCTCTCGCCAGCCGGCGAGTTCATCTCGATGTCCGATTGTCCGGGCTGCCTCGAGCGCCCCGCGAAACAGCGCGCGGTCCCGACCGCTTTGCAAGTATGCGGGGTCAATGATCAATCGACCATCGAGTTCCGGCCCGCTTATGCGCACGCTGCCGCGGCTCGTCGGATGGGTGATCCCGAACAGCAGCGAATATGCAGTGCCAGCGGCAGGCGCCTGAAAGCGCTCGGACACGATCGGCGCGACGCCGCAACCGACGACAATTTCGGGCTGGCCGGTACCGGTAAACCCGTCGGCCCGCATATAGGCCATCGACTCCGAGTGCTGAAGGCGCGAGGGGGGAACGGGTTTGCGGGCCGCATAGAGGTTGCCGGCACCAAGCAGGTGGTCCTGAAGGTTTCGACCGATCTCCGGCATATCGATCACGCAGCTGACGCCCGCGGCGTCGAGTATATCGTGCGGACCGATGCCCGAGCGCATCAGCAAGGCCGGACTTTCCAGCGCGCCGGCGCAAAGCACGATTTGATCCGCAAGGATTTCGACCCGACCCTGCCGCCCCACGACCTCGAGGCCGCGGACCTGATTGCCCTCCAACTTGAGCCGCCGCACCCGCGATCCCGTAAGAATGGTCAGGTTCTTGCGGCTTCGAACCGCCGGCGTGAGCCAGGCGTCGGCCACCGTGACCCGCAGACCGTCTCGAATGTTCAAGGAGTTCGGGGTGACGCCGATCATCTGTCCGCTGTTGTGACCCTCAAGACGCGGCAGGCCGAGCGAAGCGCCGGCTTCGATGAACGCGCGTGCGACCGGACTTACCTCGTCGGTCGGCAAATGGACGGGCATCGGCCCGCCCTTGCCGTAAAGGCCGTTGCCACCGAGCGGGTGATCCTCGATGGCTTGAAACGCGGGCAGCAATCCATTCCAGCTCCACCTGTCATCGCCGGTCGCGTCGACCCATGCCTGGAAGTCGAGGGGATGGCCGCGCATGTAGCCCATCGCATGCAGGCAGCTCGAGCCGCCCACCAACCGCCCGCGCGCCCAGTGATGCACCCGGCCCGCAGTCCCGGTTTGCGGCTCCGTGCGATAGTCCCAATCGTAGCCGCGCCCCTGAAGCGCCGGCCAGGCGGCGGGGTTCCAGATGTCGGGGGCCGCCGCCTCTTCGCCCGCCTCGATC
>NZ_RZSJ01000736.1:0-2566 GCF_003998025.1 Mesorhizobium sp. M8A.F.Ca.ET.021.01.1.1 | reverse complement strand
TGACGACATAGGTGATCGAGTTGATGTAGCCGGAATACCAGGCCTTCTGCGTGAAGATGGTGACGTAGTTGGCGATCGTCGGCGCGTGCGGATAAAGCGTCAGCGAGTTGACGATCTCGGCATTGGTCTTGAAGCTCATGTTGATGAGCCAGTAGATCGGCAGCAGCAGAACGATGATGTAGAGCGTCGGTACGATCCACCACCAGCGCGACTCCTCGCCGCGCCGGCGCATCCGCCTGTCGAGTTCGCTCTGTGAGAGCGAACTGGCGAGCCCTTCGGCGGCGGTCCCGTTCATTGCATTGCGCTCGGTGCGTTCGTTGGCGCCAGCCATTTCAGCGCTCCGCGTCGTAGTTGGTCATCACGGTGTAGAACACCCACGACAACAACAGGATGATGAGGAAGTAGACCAGCGACATCGCCGCCGCCGGGCCAAGGTCGAACTGGCCGAGTGCCGTCTTGACGAGGTCGATCGACAGGAACGTCGTCGAGTTGCCCGGACCGCCGCCGGTGACGACGAAGGGCTCGGTGTAGATCATGAACGAGTCCATGAACCGCAGCAGAACGGCGATCAGCAGCACGCGTTGCATCTTCGGCAACTGAATGTAGCGAAAGACCGCCCAGCGCGACGCACCGTCGATCTTGGCCGCCTGGTAGAATGCGTCGGGGATCGAGACCAGGCCGGCATAGCAGAGCAGCACGACAAGGCTGGTCCAGTGCCAGACGTCCATGACGATGATCGTGACCCAGGCGTCGAACGGATCCTGCACATAATTGTAGTCGATGCCGATGGCGTTGAGGTAGTAGCCCATCAGGCCGATGTCGCTGCGCCCGAACACCTGCCAGATGGTGCCGACCACGTTCCACGGTATCAGCAGCGGCAGCGACATCAGCACCAGGCACACCGGCACGCCCCAGCCCTTTTTAGGCATGTTGAGCGCGATGAAGATGCCAAGCGGCACCTCGATCGCAAGGATGATGAAGGAAAAGACCAGGTTGCGGACCATCGCTTCCCAGAATCGGCTGGATGAAAGCAGTTCCTCGAACCACTCCGTACCTGCCCAGAAGAAGACGTTGTTGCCGAATGTGTCCTGCACCGAATAGTTGACGACCGTCATCAGCGGGACGACGGCGGTGAAGGCCACCAGCACAAGCACCGGCAGCACCAGGAACCAGGCCTTGTTATTCCAGGTCTTGTCCATCTATGCCCCCATCTCGACACGCCAGGAATCGGCATAGATGTTGATGCCGGCCGGATCGAACCGCACCTTCGGTTCGGCCGGAACGGTTTCGTCCTCCCCGATGACGGCCGCGATCTCGCGGCCCTCCAGCTTGGCGCGCACCACCTTGTGGCGGCCTACATCCTCGACCTTGGTGATTGAAACGGCCATGCCGTCGCTGCCGAGCCGTACATATTCCGGGCGGATGCCAAGCTCGACGGCCCCGGCGCTGGCCTTGGGCACTCCAGGCAATTCGATCCGTTGCGAGCCGAGCGTCGCCGTCCTGCCTTCGATTGCCACCGGCACGACATTCATGCCTGGCGAGCCGATGAAATAGCCGACAAAAGTGTGACGCGGCCGCTCGAACAGTTCCGCCGGCGTGCCGATCTGCACGATGCCGCCATCATACATGACGACCACCTGGTCGGCGAAGGTCAGCGCCTCGGTCTGGTCGTGCGTGACATAGACCATCGTGTAGCCGAAGCGGCGATGAAGCTGCTTCAACTGCGAGCGCAGCACCCATTTCATGTGCGGATCGATGACGGTCAGCGGTTCGTCGAACAGGATGGCGTTGACGTCCGAGCGCACCAGGCCACGGCCGAGCGAGATTTTCTGCTTCTGGTCGGCGGTCAGGCCCCTCGCCTTCTTCTTCGCCCATGAGGCCAGGTCGATCATCTCCAGCGTCTCGCGCACCTTGCGGTCGACGTCGGCCTCCGGCACGCCGCGATTGCGCAGCGGGAACGCCAGATTGTCGTAGACCGTCATGGTGTCGTAGATGACCGGGAACTGGAACACCTGCGCGATGTTGCGCTCCTGCGTCGACAAATTGGTCACGTCCCTGCCGTTGAACAGCAACTGGCCATGCGAGGGATGAAGCAGCCCTGAAATGATGTTGAGCAGCGTGGTCTTGCCGCAGCCGGACGGCCCAAGCAGCGCATAGGCGCCGCCATCCTCGAACGTGTGATGCACTTCGCGCAACGCGAAATCGGCATCCGTGCGCGGGTTCTGCAGATAGGAATGCCTGACATGGTTGACGTCGATGCGTGCCATATCGCCCCTCCTAAGCCGCCAGCTTCGGCGCGGTCATAGCCCGGCCGTGCTCATCGAAGACCATGATGTGACGCGGATCGATGAACACTTCGACCACCGCGTCTGTCTCGAAATCCCTGATGCCGTGGGTCAACATCACCCAGCGGGCATCGGCAAAGTCGAGATGGATGAAACTCTCGGACCCGGTGATTTCGGTGATGGTGACCTTTGCCCGTACCGGCACCGCGGCGGCATTGGGCCGGTCGAGCGAAAGATGGTGCGGCTGAAAGCCGATCGTATAGTTCGTATCGGCGATGCCG
>NZ_RZSJ01000735.1:0-2580 GCF_003998025.1 Mesorhizobium sp. M8A.F.Ca.ET.021.01.1.1 | reverse complement strand
TGCCCCGGTACGCCGGCCTGCGCGTCCGGCCGCATCGCCACCCGCGACATCGCCGAGACGATCGCCACCGAAAACGCCGACATCCTCGATCCCTCCCTCATCCTGCACATTTCCGGCTGCGCCAAGGGCTGCGCGCATCCCGGCCCGGCGGCGCTGACTTTGGTCGGCGGCGAAAACGGAGCCGGACTTGTCGTGAACGCGACGGCAAAGGCTCTTCCTGCCGGCTACAGGCCGGGCTATGACGCCGCGCGCGGCATCGGCCGCGTCGCCGCGGTGATCCGCTGCGCTCGATATCAGGGCGAGACCGCCGCCGCTTGCCTGACAAGGCTGGGCACGGCCGGCATCGCCGAGACTTACCAACGGGCCCAACCTTACCAACGGAAATGAGCATGGCCGCCTACGACTACATCCACGACGGCACGGCGATCTACGAACGTTCCTTCGCCATCATTCGCGCCGAGGCTGATCTCTCGCGCTTCTCGGAGGCCGAGGCCGATGTCGCCATCCGCATGATCCATGCCTGCGGCCAGGTCGAAGCCGCCAGGAATTTTGTCTTCTCCTCCGATTTCGTCACCGCCGCCCGCAAAGCCCTGGCGGCGGGCGCGCCGATCTTCTGCGACGCGGAGATGGTTTCGCATGGCGTCACCCGCGCCCGGCTGCCGGCCGGCAATGAGGTGATCTGCACCTTGCGCGACCCGCGCACGCACGACATCGCCAGGGAGATCGGCAACACCCGCTCGGCCGCCGCGATCGACCTGTGGGGCGGGCGCATGGCCGGTTCGGTCGTCGCCATCGGCAATGCGCCAACCGCGCTCTTCTACCTCCTGGAGAAGCTGCGCGATGGCGCGCCCAAGCCAGCTGCGATCATCGGCATGCCGGTCGGTTTTGTCGGTGCCGCCGAATCCAAGGACGCGCTGGCCGAGAATTCCTATGGCGTGCCCTACGCCATCGTGCGCGGCAGGCTTGGCGGCAGCGCCATGACCGCCGCCGCGCTCAATTCACTGGCGAGGCCCGGCCTGTGAACGCGATTTCCAAAGGCAGGCTCGTCGGTGTCGGCACCGGTCCCGGCGACCCCGAATTGCTGACGCTGAAGGCCGCGCGAGCCTTGGCCGAGGCCGATGTCGTGGCCTATTTCGCCAAGCGCGGCAACAACAGCAATGCGCGCGCCATCGTCGAGGCGCGCTTCCGGCCCGACATGCTGGAACTGCCGCTGCTCTATCCCGTCACCACCGAAATCGACAAGGATCACGACGACTACCGCTCGCAGATATCAGGTTTCTACGAGGAATCGGCCGACAAGGTCGCCGAGCACCTAGATGCTGGCCGGATGGTCGCCGTGCTGTCCGAAGGCGACCCGCTGTTCTACGGCTCTTATATGCACCTGCACGTCCGTCTCGCCAATCGTTTCCCGACCGAAGTCATTCCCGGCATCACCGCCATGTCCGGCTGCTGGTCGCAGACCGGTGTGCCGATCGTCCAGGGTGACGACGTGCTGACCGTGCTGCCCGGCACGATGAGCGAGTTCGAGCTGACACGCCGGCTCGCCGACACCGACGCCGCCGTCATCATGAAGGTCGGCCGCAACCTGCCCAAGATCCGGCGGGCGCTGGAAGCGACCGGAAAGCTGACGCGCGCCGTCTATGTCGAGCGCGGCACCATGGCCGGCAGCGTCTCGATGCGGCTTGCCGACAAGCCGGACGACAAGGCGCCCTACTTCGCCATCGTGCTGGTCGCCGGCTGGTCCGGCCGCCCGACTGGAGCGCAGGCATGAGCGGCCGTCTCACCGTCATCGGCCTCGGCCCCGGCAATGCCGACCAGGTCACGCCGCAAGCCAGCCGCGCTGTCGCCGAGGCGAAATTCTTCTACGGCTACAAGCCTTATCTCGACCGGCTTGATCTGCGCCCCGACCAGACCCGCGTCGCTTCGGACAATCGCGAGGAACTCGCCCGTTCCAAGGATGCCCTGACCAAGGCCGCCGAAGGCCACGACGTCGCCGTGGTGTCCGGCGGCGATCCCGGCGTCTTTGCCATGGCCGCCGCCGTCTGCGAGGCGATCGAGGCCGGTCCGGCCGAATGGCGTGCGGTCGATGTCGCCGTGGTGCCTGGCGTCACCGCCATGCTGGCGGTCGCCGCCCGCATCGGTGCGCCGCTCGGCCACGACTTCTGCGCCATTTCGCTGTCCGACAATCTGAAGCCTTGGGATTTGATCGAACTGCGTCTTCTGGCGGCGGCTGGCGCCGGCTTCGTCATCGCGCTCTATAACCCGATCAGCAAGGCGCGTCCCTGGCAGCTTGGCCGCGCCTTCGAATGCCTGACCGCCATCCTGCCCGGCACGACGCCGGTGATCTTCGGCCGTGCCGCGGGCCGGCCAGACGAGCGCATCGAGGTCTATCTGCTGGCCGACGTCGACGCTGAAAAGGCCGACATGGCGACCTGCATCATCATCGGTTCGCCGGAGACCCGGATCATCAAGCGCGGCGACAAACCGGCGCTGGTCTACACGCCGCGCTCGGCGTCGGGTTCGACGAAATGATCGATCATGGCGGCCAGCGCTTCGACGGTTTCAGCCGAAGGCACCTCC
>NZ_RZSJ01000734.1:0-2603 GCF_003998025.1 Mesorhizobium sp. M8A.F.Ca.ET.021.01.1.1 | reverse complement strand
ACGTTGAGCGACTATCTGATCCTGCATGAGGACGCCGCCGTGCTGGCGCCGCCGTCGCTCAGCGACGCGGAGGCCTCGACGCTGCCGATCGCGGCGCTGACAGCCTGGTTCGCCATGGCCGAGGCGACACGACCGGTGCCCGGCCAGACCGTCCTGATTCAGGGCACCGGCGGTGTCTCCCTGTTTGCGCTGCAATTCGCCCACGCCTTCGGCCTGCGCGCCATCGTCACGTCAAGCAGCGACGGCAAGCTCGAGCGGGCAAAGACGCTCGGCGCCTGGCAGGTGATCAACTATCGCGCCAAACCGGCATGGGACGAGGTGGCGCGTGAGTTGACGGGTGGCGCCGGCGTCAACCATATCCTCGAAATGGTCGGCGGCGACAATGCGCGGCGATCGCTCGACGCGTTGGCCGCCGATGGGCGGCTGTCGATCATCGGCCTGCTGGGCAGCATGGAACTCAGCTTTCCCATCGTGCCCTTCCTGCGCAATCGTATTGTCGTGCAAGGCATTTCGATCGGCCATCGCCGCGCCTTCGAACGGATGAACGAGGCGATCGAGGCGCTGGCGATCAAGCCGGTCATCGACAAGGTCTTTGGTTTCGACGAGGTGCCGCGGGCCTTCGAGCATCTGGAGAAGGGGCCGTTCGGCAAGATCGTCATCGCCACGGCCTGACCTGTGATCACCGCAACTGCTTCAGCACGCCGACGATCGCCCTGCCATCGGTGAAATAGGGGTCGCCGCCACCGTTGCGGCCGGTTTTGGTGGCGCCGATGCCCGCCAGGTCGCTGGTCGAGGACAACAGGCCGGCGGCATTGAGATCGCCGATCACAAAGTCGCGTTCGGCATCGATGTCGGGACCGATATGATGGGTGATGGCGCCCGTGTCGTGGCTCAAGCCGACACCGCGATCGAAGCTGGCGGCGCCCAGCCAGAGCGGCCTGCCATCGTCGCCGACCGTATCCGTCCGCCAAAAACGGATGTGGTGGCGCCGGTCGGCACTGTCGCCGACCGGCTTTTCGAAAGCGAGTTCCTGGGCGCGGCCCTCGAACAGCAGGCGGCTCACCGGGGCATCGGGATAGGGGCGGGAAAACAGGACACTCTCGCCGATATCGATGGCGGTCCTCAAGGTGACGGCGTCGGCGGTGTCCCAGCCGGCGACGGCGAAAGCGTGCACCAACTCCTTCTCCGTACCGACCAGGCCGACATTGATCGGGTCGCCGGGAATGCCTTGCGGCGTGTGGGTGACCATCTCGAAGCGCTGGTTGCGAAAGCCGCGATCGCGGAATGTCCAGAATTCCGGCGCGCCGACATAGGCGAGCGCCACATAGGCGGCCAGACCTGCCACCAGCCAGATCGTTACGCGTCGTGGAAGGCTTCCGTGGATCATCTACTCACTGTCTCGTTGCTGCCACCATGCCTTCGTCATCCTAGGGCGGAGCAAGGAGCGAAGCGACGCAGCGCAGACCCTAGGATCCATGCCACGACAACGGCCGAAGAATACAGCGGTTCAGAATAGCGGAACTGCCTGAGAGTGGACACACGTTCTTCTGATAGCATCTCACCGTCGCACCTGCTCAGGGGTCACGGCATGGATCCTAGGGTCTCCGCGACGTCGCTTCGCGACTGCTCCACCCTAGGATGACGAAGTACCGGCTCCGGCTAAATTCCATCGTCCTTGATTGCGGTGCTCTACCGGCAGGCGCGATAACCGCTCTTGCGGTTCTTGATGTCGAAGTGGAAATGGTTGCGGTGGTCGTAATTGTAGCCGGGGCCGAGCACGGTGGTGAAATACTGGCAGCCGTCGGCGCGCACATTGTTGAGGAAGCCCCGGGTGCGGAAGGCGAACAGGCCGGGCTTGCGCACGTCGATGTCATCGCCATTGTTGAGTTCGATGCTCATGACGTCGAGCGCGTTGCCCTTGCCGTGCTCGGACAGCACGCCCTCACCGGCAATGTTGCGGCAGGAATAGCTCGAGCCCTGGTGGATGGTCCTGACGCCGGAGAAATAGCGCCAGCGGGCGGAGGGAACGAGTTCGTTCTTCGTCCAGGCGGCGAAGGTGGCGGCCATGTCGCAGGTCAGCGTTGCGGCCGGTTTCATCTGGATGCTGCCGATGGCAGTGACGTTGACCGGATAGTCGATGCCGCACTGGCCTTCGTGGATCGGCGCCAGGTCGGTGTAGGCGACATCGAGGCGCTTCAGCTGCTGGCGGCAATCGGTTTCGCTGGCCGGCATCTGCTCCACCGGCGACATCGGTTCATCCATGCGTGGATAGGCGGCCTGTGTCATGTAGGGATTGGACGGGACAAGCCTCTGCATGCCCGTATATTGCGGCACGGCCGCGGTCTGCGAGCCGACATCGACGGCGGGCTGCAACGACAGCACGCTGCCAGTGTTGCAGGCCGAAACCGCGGCTAATGCAAGACCTGTGATCAGTAGCGCCGTAGATCTCGGTTGGCGCGCGATGGGGAGAAACACGGCGCGAAATTTGCCGGCCATTGGCGGAATCCTACTTCTGGATATCCGGCATTTTAACGATCAAGGGTAAAGGAAAACTCAGCGCCCGCGTTCACGCCTGCGGCTGAAATGCGGCAGCGAGCCTGTAA
>NZ_RZSJ01000733.1:0-2626 GCF_003998025.1 Mesorhizobium sp. M8A.F.Ca.ET.021.01.1.1 | reverse complement strand
GCATCCTTCTTCGGCGGCGGCGGACCGTCGCCGCAGCTTGGCGGTACCGCATCGTCGAAATTCGCGGTGGAGGGCTTCAGCGCCCCCTTGTCGATGAAGATCGGCTGGAAGGGCGGCGCCTGGATCTGGGCGTTGACCTGGCGCAGCGTGTAGCAGCCGGCGAAGACCTTCGCTTCGCCCTTCTTGTCGGTTGCCTGGATGGCGACCGGGACATTGTAATAGATGCTGCCCGCCGCGCCCTCGTCCGAAATCGGACCGGTCTTGACCTCCACCGTATCGGTGCCGTCATAGCCTTTGACGAACGTATCGAAATCCTTTGCCGGCTTTGTATCGCCGTAATAGCCCCAGGCACGAGCGAATTCGTGCCGGTTGATGGCGCTGTAGAGCGAGCGGACGACCGCATCCGCGCTCGACCGATCATCGACGTAAGGCGCTTCGGGCGTATCGCTGGCGGCCAATGCCGTCTGGGCTGTCGTGGCAAGGGAGAGAAGGGCTGTCGCTGCGAGAAGGGCGCGTCTCATCGGGAATCTCCGCTCGATAACGAAGATTCTACCATGGCGATTGCGGCGACGTGGTGACGCAGTGCGGCTGCACCTTGAAGAATCGTGCTTGAGGGCGCTACGTCCTCCCGCCGGCGTTCCTGCCGGACAGGAGATCTGACGTGACGATATCGATGTATGAGGCATCCGTGCCCGTGTTTTCAGCCAGGCTGAAAGCACTTTCCAATGTGCTCGCGGCAGCCGAACAAAACGCGCTTGACCGCAAGATCGACCCGCAGGTGTTTTTGACGGCGCGGCTTGCGCCCGACATGTTCGCTTTGACTCGGCAGGTGCAGATCGCCACCGACCATGCCAAGGGAGCACCCTCACGGCTGGCCAGCCGCGAAGTGCCGAAATACGAAGACAATGAGGCGAGCTTTGCCGATCTCGAAGCGAGGATCGCCAAGACACTGGCCCATCTGGCGACTTTCTCGCCCGCCGATATCGACGGGTCGGATGACAGGATGATCGAGTTGAAGCTGGGGGGCCGGGAAACCACATTGAGCGGCATGCAGTATCTGCTGCATGTGGCCATGCCCAACTTCTATTTCCACCTCACCACCGCCTACGACATCCTTCGCCACAATGGCGTGCCGTTGGGCAAGGCGACGTTCCTGGGATCGCGTTGAGGCGTGAGGTTCGAGATGTCCTGGATCGATCCGGGACATCTCGCGGGATGCAGCCTAGCGGATGGACATTTCGCGGGCGATACGCGGGAAATCGGCGGGCTTGATGCCGATGTCGGCACGCTCGGCGCTGCTCATCGAATGAAGCAGCGCCAGCGCCGCACGATATCTCTGATGTTCCTGTGGGCGCGGCCGGGCAAACATTTCCGTGAAGAAACCCATGATTCAGGCTCCTGGTTGGTCCTCCACACCACACAATATACGTGAATCGTGACAATTGTGCAGTGCAGCATTTGCATGCCTGCCATGTCCGAATGATTTTCATAAAAATTTTTTGCGGCCTGATGAAACTTTTGCGCCGCGTCGATCGTAGGCTTCGACGCTGGCACGTGGCCAGTTTTTCCTCGCCACTCCTGGCGAATTTCCGGACTGCATGAAAGTGCAGTCCGGCTTTTGGTCGAGGAGCCATTGATCCTCGATAGCAATCCTCGCAACGGCTAAATTCGTTAAGACCGGTGGCATGTATTTTTAACGAGCCGGTTCTATGCTCTGTAGTCCAGACAGTCAGGCAAGGGGGAGGCTGACATCGCTACCAGCGCCAAGCGTGATTTCGCTTCGTTGCTCGACGACCTCTTCGTTGCCTCCGACAAGGGCGACGGCATCGAGGGCGACGAGACCGGCGCGCGCCCATCCATCCCGTTCGACTATCTTTCGGTCGCCGATGAACTCCATTCCGGCCGCATCAAGGTATCCGCCGCGGAATATCGCGAGGCTGGTGCTGATCTGGCCAGCGAATTTGCCGCCCTGCTTGAACAGGCAAGGCTGGCCCTGGCTGGCGAAGAACCGAAGCCGGAAGACGAATTGCCGCCAATCGATCCTGAATCGATTGCGGTCGAACTGGGACTGAATCAGCCCAAGGTCGTTGCCGATTTCAGTCGCATGCGCCGCAGCTTTGCTTTTGCCAACCATCCTGACCGGGTTGCCCCGCATTTGCGCCAGCGCGCGATGATCCGCATGCAAGTGGCCAACATGCTGATCGACGAGGCCAAGCGCCGCGCCGTGGCCGCCGCACGCCGCTAGCCGTCCCTGCTCACGCAAAAGTCGGCCTGGCAAGGCTTGGAGAGCGCCTCCGCTTTCCTATAAGATGAGGTTTCCTCCCGCGCAGCCGCGCATGTTTTTCCCTCCGGAGCAGAATTCCATGCACAAACGCCGTCTCGGTCGGACCGATCTTCTTGTTACCCAGATTTGCCTCGGTTCGATGACCTGGGGCCAGCAAAACACCGAGGCCGAGGGCCATGCCCAGATGGACCTGGCCTTCTCGCGTGGCGTCAATTTCATCGACACCGCCGAACTCTATCCGATCCCGCCCAAGGCGGAGACGCAAGGGCGGACCGAGAAGATCATCGGCAGCTGGATGAAGGCAAAGGGCAATCGCGACAAGGTGATCCTTGCCTCAAAGGT
>NZ_RZSJ01000732.1:0-2637 GCF_003998025.1 Mesorhizobium sp. M8A.F.Ca.ET.021.01.1.1 | reverse complement strand
CCCCTTCAGCTTATCGATCGCCGCGATCGCCGAATTGGCGGTCGCCAGCATTGGGTCCACGACGATCACCAGTCGGTCGGCGAGATCGCTCGGCGCCTTGAAGAAATATTCCACCGCCTCCAGTGTTTCGTGATCGCGGTAGAGGCCGATATGCGCGACACGTGCCGCCGGCACCAGGTCGAGCAGACCTTCGAGCAGGCCGTTGCCGGCGCGCAGCACCGAGGCGAACACCAGCTTCTTGCCCTCCAGCGTCGGCGCTTCCATCTCCTCGATCGGGGTCTCGATGGTGGTGGTGGTCAGTTCGAGGTTGCGGGTCACCTCATAGCCGAGCAGCAGCGAAATCTCGCGCAGCAATCGCCGGAAGCCGGCGGTCGATGTCTCCTTCTTGCGCATGATGGTCAGCTTGTGCTGGACAAGCGGATGGTCGACGACGGTGACGCCCTTCATGATGTTCTCCTGATGCGGTGTCGCCCGAAACCGCGCGCATGGACCCTTTCGGACCTGTCGCGCTTCAAGCTGCTTGGGCGAACCCTAGCGGTATTGGACCGGCCAAGGAACCGCTTGGCCCGCATCGACCACAGCTTTGTCGGAAGAAATCAGCGAGCGGCGCTGTTCAGCCGGCCAAGAAGCGCTGCTTTGGTCTTGCGGTCGACGAAAGCCGCCTCGATAGCCGTCCTGGTGACCGCGGCGAGCGCTTTCTCATTCATCGCGAAATGCTCGGCGGCGATGTCGTATTCGCGCTTCAGCGAGGTCCAGAAATAGGGCGGGTCGTCGGAGTTGAGCGTCACCTTGCAGCCGGCCGCCTGCAGGGCCGGAAACGGATGATCGGCGAAACTGTCGAACACCTTGAGCGCGATGTTGGAACCGGGGCAGCACTCCAGCACGACGCCCTCGTCGGCGATGCGCCGGACAAGGTCGGGGTTTTCGATGGCGCGCACGCCATGGCCGATGCGCGATGGGCGGATATGGTCGAGTGCCGCCTGGACGGTCTCCCAGCCCGTCAGTTCGCCGGCATGGATGGTGATGCCGAGCCCCGCCTCGCGGGCGATCTCGAACGCCCTGACATAGTCTTCCATGTCGCCCATGCGCTCGTCGCCGGCGACGCCGAAGCCGGTGACCAGCGGATGGCCGCAGCGCGCCGCGAAGCGTGCCGCCCGCTCTATCGATTCAACGCCGACATGGCGCACGCCGGTGACGATCATGCGGCCCTCTATGCCGGTCTTGGCCTTGGCGCGCAGCATGCCTTCGCCGAGCGCGTCGGTGTAGGCCTTGGGTGACAGCCCGGCTTTCGTCGCGTGGTCCGGCGAGGTGAACACCTCGGAGTAGATTGCCCCGTCGCGGGCCAGGCTGGTCAGATAATGGTCGGCCAGCCGCGCATAATCCTCCTCGGTCCGGAACAGGTCGGCGGAAAAGTCGTAGGCCGCCAGAAAGGAGGTGAAATCGTGCCAGACGAAGGAACCGTTCTGGATATAAGGCGAGGTATCCTTGCCGTATTTCTGCGCCTGCCGGATGACGAGCTCGGGCGCCGCTGCCCCTTCAATGTGGCAGTGCAGTTCCGCTTTCAAAGGCATTCAAACATCCCGTCGGTCAGTCCAGGTCTTGAAAACCCACCACCTGGAAGCGCGGCTGAACACCGCGCCTTAAACAATAGCGCCCGCATCATCGATCGGCTATGGTCCCGCCGGTTTTATGACGGATCAAAAAAATGTCAGTTGAGAGAACCACGGCCGCCGGCGGCATGGAAACCTCCTATGGTTTCAAGCGTGTAGGGGAAGGCGAGAAGCAGTCCCTGGTCAACGATGTTTTCCACAAGGTCGCCAACCGCTACGACCTGATGAACGACCTGATGTCAGGCGGCCTGCACCGGCTGTGGAAGGACGCCATGGTCGCCTGGCTCAATCCGCCCAAGCGCGCCGGCTGGCGCGTGCTCGATGTTGCCGGCGGCACCGGCGACATCGCCTTCCGCATCGTCGATGCCAGCCATGGCCATGCGCATGCCACCGTGCTCGACATCAACGGCTCGATGCTCGCCGTCGGCCGCGACAGGGCTGAAAAGAAGAGATTGTCCGGCAACACCGACTTCGTCGAGGCCAACGCCGAGGAACTGCCGTTCCCTGACGCCAGTTTCGACGCCTACACCATCGCGTTCGGCATTCGCAACGTCCCGCATATCGACGTGGCCCTGGGTGAGGCGTTCCGTGTGCTGAAGCCCGGCGGCCGCCTCCTGTGCCTGGAGTTTTCGGAGGTCGAGATGCCGCTGCTCGACAAGGTCTACGAAGCCTGGTCGTTCAATGCCATTCCCAAGATCGGCAAGATGGTCACCGGCGACGGCGAGCCCTATTCCTATCTGGTCGAATCGATCGCGAAATTCCCCAATCAGCAAAACTTCGCGGCGATGATTTCCCGCGCCGGCTTCGAGCGCGTCTCCTTCCGCAACTATTCCGGCGGCATAGCGGCCCTGCATTCGGGCTGGAAGCTTTGAAGCCGTCGCCCATCTCCTGCACGCGACGCGCCTTGCGCCAGTTCGATGAACCGGTGGGGCGGACGCGGCCATGAGCACCGTCAGCGCGGGATTCCGGCTCATACGGGCCGGTTGGGTGCTGGTGCGCGAGGGCGTCGTCGCTGCTCTGCCCGGCG
>NZ_RZSJ01000731.1:0-2640 GCF_003998025.1 Mesorhizobium sp. M8A.F.Ca.ET.021.01.1.1 | reverse complement strand
GGGTGACCGCGCCAGCCGGCGCTCCGGCCAGAAGCAGCGCCGACATGGCGGCGCCCGCCAGCAAGATGCGGGATCGTAGAGCAAGCTTTTCCATCATCATGATGATTGTTCCCTGTTTTGTTGTTTGTTGACCTGAGTTCCCGGCTCAGGGTTGCGGTGTTCTTTCAGGGCTCCAATGAAAGCCCTTGACTCGCTACCGTCGTGGTTTTTGTCCAGTTGGTCAACACCTTATCCGGCGACTCCCAGCCCGGCAACGAGGATTTGCGAGACGGCCTCAGTGGATCAGAATACACAGCGGCGTGTCGACGCATGCGCCGGCCAAATGATGCCGGGGATCGGGAAAAATCTGCTAAAATTCGATGCTATTTCAGCGCGGCGACCAGGCCGGCATCGGGAAAACAGGTGGCGGCCTGACCATTCTTTTCCTGCCATCTGCCGATCGAGCGGCGGGTCTTGAAGCCGGGCAGACCGTCGGCGCTGCCAACATCATAGCCTTTGGCTTCCAGGGCCCGCTGCAGGGTGGCGATGTCGGAGCGGTGGAGATCGCCGACCGGACCCCAGCTACCGGAAAAATTCTGATCGCCATGGGCGATGCGGTCGGCGCCATGGCCGATGAACAGCGCGTAGAGGTCGCTGGTGTTGTATTGTTTCAGCACGTAGAAATTGGGAGTCGCGATGAAGGCTGGGCCGCTGCGCCCGGCCGGCATCAGCAGGAAACCTTCCGCCTTCAGCTCGCTCGCCGGGAAGGCTTTACCGCCGACGCGCTCAATGCCCATGGCGGCCCATTGCGAGATCTTTTTGCCCTGGTCCGGGCCCTCCAGCGAACAGGAGACGCTCTCAGGTACGATCACCTCGAAACCCCAGCCGCGTCCCCTCACCCAGCCATAATGGACAAGATAATTGGCGATCGAGGCCAGCACGTCGGGCGTCGAATTCCAGATGTCGACTCGGCCGTCGCCGTCGAAATCGACCGCATGCTCGAGGAAAGAGGTCGGCATGAATTGCGGCTGGCCGAGCGCCCCGGCCCAGGACGATTTCATCGCGCCGACCGGGGCCAGCCCGCGCTGGACGATTTCCAGCGCCGCCAGCAGTTCGGTGCGGAAGAAATCCTTTTTCGTCGACATGAACGCCTTGGTGCCCAGCACTTCGAAGGCGTCGTAGGGCATCTTCGCCGCGCCGAAGCCGGTCTCGCGGCCCCAGATCGCCAGAATGATTCCGCCCGGCACGCCATAGCGCTCTTCGATCGCGGCAAGCGTGCGGGCATTGGCGGCTTCGCGGGTGCGCCCGCCCGATGTCACCGCACGAACCGTCTTCTCGGCAAAATAGGCGCAGGGAGAACCGAACTCGGCCTGGTGCTGCTTCTGCGGCGTCTTCGGTTTCTCGCCTGGCATGACAAGGTCGGGGAGATTGAGATTGGGCTTGATGCCGTTGAACGCGGCGTCGAACGTATTTTTGGAAATGCCTTTCGCCTTGGCGTCGGGCCAGAGATCGGTCTGGAGCCAGGTCCTGAACTGGTCGTCGATCTTGGAGGCGAACGCGGGGGCAGCGATGAGGGCAAAGAGCGCTGCAAGAAAGAATGCAAAGCTGAACTTGCGAAAGCCGCGTTCTGTAGCGTGCACCACCAGCTTCGAAAGATGCGTGGCAATCATCGTGCGCATCCTCTCCGCAATCGTGTCAAAACGCCGTCCGCGAGCGCAGCGCCGCGGCAAGCGTGCCTTCGTCGAGATAGTCGAGTTCACCGCCGACCGGTACGCCGTGCGCCAGCCGTGTTATCTTGACCTCGAAGCCGGAGAGTTGATCGGTGAGGTAGTGCGCGGTAGTCTGGCCCTCGACCGTCGCGTTGACGGCGAGGATGAGTTCCTTGACCTCGCCGCCGGCGATGCGGTCGATCAGCGAGCGGATGTTGAGCTGATCGGGGCCGATGCCGTCGAGCGGCGACAGCGTGCCGCCAAGCACGTGGTAACGCACATTCATCGCCGCCGCCCGCTCCAGCGCCCAGAGATCCGAGACGTCCTCGACGACGATCAAGGTGGCGGCATCGCGGCGTGGATCGGTACAGATCATGCAAGGATCCGAGGTGTCGACATTGCCACAGGTGGAGCAGATGCGCACCTTGTCGGCGGCCTCGCCCATGGCGGCGGCGAGCGGCGACAGCAACTGTTCCTTCTTCTTGATCAGATGCAGTGCCGCGCGCCTGGCCGAACGGGGGCCAAGCCCCGGCACCTTGGCCAGGAGTTGGATCAGGCGTTCGATCTCGGGACCGGCGATTCGCTTGGACATCGCCCTGATCTAGGATTTTTCAGAGCGCTTTGAAACATCCGGCGTCCGCGAATGTCCCGCCATCCTGCCATTGCGGGTTTGCGACACGCATCAGTTGGTTTCGAGCGGGCGGCCCTGGCTGACGATCATCGCGCCTATCGCGTCGGTGTTTTCAGGCGTCGACTGGAAGCCCATCGCCGCTTCCTGTGGCTCGCCCTCAACCGAGGAGATCACCCTCTTGTTCGAGGCCCCGCCGGTCAAGGTTCCGCCGAAACGAGCGACATCCGGCTCCTCCATCGGCTCCTGCATGGCGACCAGTGTCGGCTTCGCCGAGACGCGTGCGGACTTGGCCGTCAGCGCCGCGGACGCAGTGACATAGGT
>NZ_RZSJ01000730.1:0-2658 GCF_003998025.1 Mesorhizobium sp. M8A.F.Ca.ET.021.01.1.1 | reverse complement strand
CGTCAGCCATGCACCGGGAAAAGGCGGCTCAAGCAGCGACCTGGCCTTCGACGGCGCTGACCAGCGCGTCGGGGTCGAGCGGCTTGGTGACGAAGCCGCTGGCGCCGTGGGCGAGCACCGCATGGCGGGTCTTTTCCTGGCTGTCGGCCGACAGCACCATGATCGGCACCGGCGGTACGGAGGCTTCCTCCTCGTGGCGGCGGATCGCGGCAATGGCGTCCAATCCGTCCATGACCGGCATATGCAGATCCATCAGCACCACGTCGAAGCGGTGCTTGTGGCCGGCGCCGGTGACCGCCTCGACGGCAGCCTTGCCGTTGCCGACCACCTTGACGCGATGCCCGGCCTTCAACAGCGTTGCGCGGGCCAGCATGGCATTGATGTCGTTATCCTCGGCGATCAGCACGGACAGGCCCTGTTGGCGTTCGCCTGAGGCACGAAGCGCCGGTGCGCGGCGTTTTTCCGGCCGCGGCGGGGCGAGGACCGGCGTCTGGCTGCTCAAAAGGACACGCAAAAGTGTTCCTCCGCGCACCGGCCGGGCAAGGAATGTCGCGTAGCCGCTGGCACGAAACTCGCCAAGCATGCCGCGGTCGGTGGGTGCGATCAGCGTGACGGCTTCGCAATCGGTGAACCCATGCTGGCGAAGCCGCTTGAGCAGCTTCCCGTCACTCTCTTCCAGGGCCGCGTCGACCAGAAGCACGTCACAGCCGTCGGCAAAGGATGCGGCCTGGGCCACGGTGGTGGCGATGCCGGCCGCGCCGCCATTGGCGCGGATGGTGCGGGCGATGGCGTCGGCCTCGACGGTGTTCTTGGACAGGATCACGGCGCGTCGGCCGGCAAGCGCGTTCAGCCGGCCCTGCGGCGGCTCGGTAGCCGATATGGCCGGAATCTCGAAGACGAATTCCGATCCCTGGCCGAGCCGGCTGGATACCGAAATCGTGCCGCCCATGGCGGTGACCAGACGCTTGGAGATGGCAAGCCCCAGTCCGGCACCGCCATGCGTGCGCGTCGAGGTGCCGTCGGCCTGCTCGAACTCCTCGAAGATGCGCTCCATGTCCTCGTCGCGCAGGCCGGGGCCGGTATCGGCGATGGTGAAGCAGATGCGGTCGCTGGTCTCGGTGCGGGCGCGGGCGACGCTGACCAGCACGCCGCCGCTGTCGGTGAACTTGATGGCGTTGCCGATGAGGTTGAGCAGCACCTGCCTGACCCGGCCCGGATCGGCGGTGATCAATTGCGGCACATCCGGTTCGACATGGCAGCCGAGGCCGATATTCTTGGCGAAGGCGCGCGCGGCCATCAATTCGATGATGTTGTCGGCGATCTCGCGCACGGACATGGGCTGCGGTTCGGGATCGAAGCGTCCGGCCTCGATCTTGGAATAGTCGAGCAGATCCTCGATCAGGGCAAGCAAGGCGCTGGCCGAGGTCGAGATGGCGCCGACATAGGTCTGCTGTTCCGGCGACAGGCTGGTGTCGGCGAGCAGCTTGGCCATGCCCATGATGCCGTTCATCGGCGTGCGGATCTCATGGCTGACAGTGGCGAGGAAACGCGACTTGGCCTGGCTTGCGAACTCGGCCCGCTCGCGCGCCGTGATCATGGACGATTCGGCGCGCTTGCGGGCGGTGATGTCGCGCGCGATGGCGCGATGCGAGACGGCATCGCTGTCCTTGTCGCGCACGGACAGCTCGATCCAGGAGAACCAGCGCGGCCCGGATGGCGTGCGGATGGCGACGTCGGTGGAACTCAGGCATTCATGGTCGGAGAAAGCGGCATCGGGAACGATGCCGACCTCGATGCCGAGTTCGGCCAGCGTCTTGCCGGCAAGGTCGCGCTGATCGGTTTCGACAAGGTCAGCGAACACCTTGTTGGCATAGACGATGTAACCGTCGCGGTCGCGATGGATGACGAGATCGCCGAGCGCGTCGATGAGACCGCGAAAGCGCTCCTCGCTTTCCTGCATCTCCCACATGCGGTCGGCCAGCGTCTCGATCTCGGCGCGGTTGCGGGCGGTGGTTTCGTCGAGCAGGACCGTACTGCGGCGTACGCTGCGCCTGGCGTGCAGGTGCATGGCCAGGCCGGCAAGGCCTGTTGCCAGCAACGCAAGGCTGATGAAGACCGGCGCTCCGGTCAGGTAGGAGAGGCCGGCCAGCACCATGACAACGAAGGTCAGGATCGGCAGGCCTTCGCGCTTGGCCGGTTGCTGATCGGGCACCAGCGGCGGCGCGGCGATAAACCGCCGCGCCATTGCCGGCGCTTGCGCCGCAACGATGTCGTCGCCAGGGTCGGCCCGTTGGCTGTCGGATTCCGCGATCATGCGAAATCCTTGCCAGACAGACATTATGGAAAATTGCGGGGGATCGTTCGAATTTTAGCGGATCGGGGTTTTTGCCCCGGCGAAGACCGATTTGCCGCCCGATGTGGCAATTCCGTCCGGCCTGCGATCCCTCAGTCCGGTCACATGTCGACGACGACGCGACCGCGGATCTTGCCATCGACGATGTCGTGTGCCGCACCGATGATGCCGTCGAAGCCGATGGTCGTGGACAGGCTGGCGAGCTTGTCCACATCGAGATCGGAGCCGATGCGCCGCCAGGCTTCGAGGCGCACGGCCTTCGGCGCCATCACTGAATCGATGCCGAGCAGGGAGACGCCGCGCAG
>NZ_RZSJ01000072.1:0-16457 GCF_003998025.1 Mesorhizobium sp. M8A.F.Ca.ET.021.01.1.1 | reverse complement strand
GGGCTGAAGTCGATCCGTATCGAGGATCTCGGTGTGCGATCGGGCGAGATCGTCGGCATCGCCGGTATTTCCGGCAACGGCCAGAAGGAATTTCTGGAAGTGCTGGCCGGTCAGCGTCCGCGCGAGGCCGGCGAGGTGCTGGTGCGCGGCGCCACCTACGCAGCGACGCGGGCCGAGGCGCGCGCGCTCAATGTCCGGCTCATTCCCGAGGAGCCGCTGAAGAATGCTTGCGCGCCGAAAATGACCGTGGCCGAGAACATCTCCTTTCGCACCTTCGACATGGACGGCAATGGCAGACCGGTGAGCTGGATCAATGCCAGTGCGATCCGTGCTTTCAGCGCCAGGCTAGTCGAACAGTTCAAGGTCAAGACCGCATCGCTGTCGTCGCCCATCGCCTCGCTGTCAGGCGGCAATGTGCAGCGCGCGGTGCTGGCGCGCGAACTGACCGGCGGGGTCGATCTGCTGATTGTTTCCAATCCCTGCTTCGGCCTCGACTTCTCGGCCGTGGCCGAAATCCGCGCCCGCATCATGAAGGCGCGCAATGCGGGTGCTGCCGTGTTGCTGATCTCGGAGGACCTCGACGAACTGCTGGAACTGTCGGACCGCATCTTCGTCATGTCGGACGGCGCGCTGGTCTACGAAACGCCGATCGCGCAGGCGAGCGTGCAGACCATCGGCGAACATATGGCGGGACATCATTGATGGCTGAAATCGATGCGCAGCCGTTTGCATTTGCATTCAAGTCCGACACGATGGCGCTGGTGGTCATCGACATGCAGCGCGATTTCGCCGAGCCGGGCGGCTTCGGCGCCAGCCTCGGCAACGATGTCAGCCGGGTCACCGCGATCGTGCCGACGGTGAAGAGACTGATCGAGGGGTTCCGCGCCGCCGGCCTGCCGGTGATCCACACCATGGAGTGCCACAGGGCGGACCTCTCCGACCTGCCGCCGGCCAAGCGCGACCGCGGCAATCCGTCGATCCGAATCGGCGATGTCGGGCCGATGGGCCGCGTGCTGATCGTCGGCGAACCGGGTACGGCGATCCTCGACGAGCTGGCGCCGCTGCCCGGCGAGGTCGTCATCGAGAAGCCGGGCAAAGGCGCCTTCTACGCGACCAGTCTTGATGAGGAACTGAAGCGGCTCGGCGCGCGGCAACTGGTTTTCGCCGGCGTCACCACCGAGGTCTGTGTGCAGACGACGATGCGCGAGGCCAACGATCGCGGTTATGAGTGCCTGCTCGCCGAAGACGCGACGGAAAGTTATTTCCCGGAGTTCAAGGCGGCGGCCATCGCCATGATCCGCGCGCAGGGCGCCATCGTCGGTTGGACGGCGACGACCGATCAGGTGCTGCAGGGACTTGCCGATGGCTAATCTGAGTTTTGCCGGCCTGATCGATGGCGGCTGGCGCGGGCTGGCGTTCGAGCCTTTTCGCGAAGGCATCACGGTGCACTGGCTGCTCAAGGGCGGACCGGTCGAGCCGTCGGTGGCGATCCTCGACTACCAGCCCGGCGCCGGCGTACCGCGCCACCGCCATGTCGGGCTTGAAACCATCGTCGTGCTCGAGGGTACGCAGAGCGACGAGAATGGCGACTATCCCACGGGAAGCGTCATCCTGAACCCGGTCGGGACCGAGCATTCGGTGTGGACCAAGGACGGCTGCGTCGTGCTGATCCAATGGGACCTGCCGGTGATCATTCTGGGGGAGGCCACATGAGCGAGATCCACTTCGACATCGGCGGCCTGCACGCCGCCTATGCGGCCGGCGTCAGCGTCGCTGACATGGTCGATACAGTTCACGCCCGCATCGAGGCGGCGCACGATCCCGGCATCTTCATTCATCTCGCCGGCAAGGCAGAGATGCTGGCGCAGGCGAAACAGCTCGGGCCGTTCGATCCGGTGGCCAAGCCTCTGTGGGGCGTGCCGTTCGCGGTCAAGGACAACATCGATGTCGCCGGCATGCCGACAACCGCCGCCTGCGCCGAATATGCCTACATACCAGACAAGGACGCAACCGTGGTGGCGCGGCTGAAGGCTGTCGGGGCGCTGGTGGTCGGCAAGACCAATCTCGACCAGTTCGCCACCGGTCTGGTCGGTGTGCGCACGCCCTATCCTATCCCGAGGAACGCTGTCGATGCCAGCCTGGTGCCCGGCGGCTCCTCTTCGGGATCCGCCGTTGCGACGGCGCGCGGCATCGTCTCCTTCGCGCTAGGCACCGACACGGCCGGGTCCGGCCGCATCCCCGCCGGTCTCAACAACATCGTCGGGCTGAAGCCGACAGTCGGCGCGCTTTCGGCCGCCGGCGTTGTGCCAGCCTGCCGTACGCTCGACTGCATCTCGGTATTCGCGCTCACCGTAGACGATGCCTACGCAGTGTACGGCGTGGCGGCGGCCAAGGACCCGGCCGATGCCTATTCGCGCGCCATCAAGGTGCCGGCGCTTGCCGCTCGCCCACCCGTGCTGACGGTCGGCGTGCCGCAGAAGGCGGATTTGAAATTCTTCGGCGACGCATCGATGCAGACGGGCTTTGAGGCGGCGCTTGGCTTGCTGGAAAAGCTTGGTTGCCGGCTGGTCGAAATTCCGTTCGCCGATTTCTACGCCACCGCAAATCTTCTCTATGAAGGAGCCTGGGTTGCCGAACGCTACGCGGCGATTCGCGACTTCATGGACGCCAACGAAGCCGCAATGCATCCGGTAACGCGCAAAATCATTGGCGGCGCGCGCGGCCTGTCAGCGGCCGATGCCTTCAACGGCCTCTATGCGCTTCAGGCCTACAAGGCCAAGCTCGCCCCGATCATCGCCTCTGTCGACCTTTTCTGTGTGCCGACGGCACCAACGCATTACGCTCTCCAGGCGGTGCTTGCCGATCCGATCACCACCAACAGTCGGCTCGGTACCTATACAAATTTCGTCAATCTGCTCGATATGTGCGGCATCGCCGTGCCGACCGGCAAGCGCGACGATGGGCTGCCGATGAGCGTGACCCTGCTGGGTATGGTGGGCAAGGATTGGCTCACGGCGTCGCTCGCGCGCGACGTTCATGCCATGAGCGCTCTTCCGCTCGGCGCGACCGGCTGGGCGCAGCCGGGGAGTGCCTTGCCTGGCAACGTTGCACAGGACCAGACGATTGATCTGGTGGTGGTCGGCGCGCATCTGTCGGGGATGCCGCTCAACGGTCAGCTAAGGGACCTAGGCGCCCAATTCTCGAGAGTAACGAAAACCACACCTGCCTACCGGCTCTACGCGCTTGCCGGCCAATCCGTGCCCAAGCCGGGCCTGGTCCGGGTCTCCAGGGATGGAATGCGAATAGACGTCGAGGTCTGGCGGCTGGGTCCGGAGGCGTTCGGACGATTCGTCGCCGCCATCCCCCCACCGCTGGGCGTAGGAACGATCGAACTCGAGGATGGCAGCGCAGCCAAGGGGTTTTTGGTGGAAACCGCCGGCCTGACTGACGCCGCCGATATCTCCGCCTATGGCGGGTGGCGCAGTTTTGTAAGACGCGACCAAGAAAGGGCCAACATTCTCGCGACCTAGAAACGCAGTCTCCGACGATGTCTGCTTCAGGAAACGGCGAAGGTGAACTTAATGACCAAGCGATTCCGAGATCGCAAGGAAGATCGCCGGGGGTAGTTCTGGTCAGAAAGAGGGGTTCGAGTCCACGTTGTGGCCGCCTCTGAAATATCTATCAAAATCAACTACTTGAGTGAGACTTTTGGTGGGCCCGGAGGGACTCGAACCCCCAACCAAGCGGTTATGAGCCGCCGGCTCTAACCATTGAGCTACAGGCCCCACGCGGGCTGGATTAATGTTTTTCGCATCGCCGCACAAGGCTTTACCGGCGGGCTTTCGCAGATCGCCCAAATCAACCCATAATCGCGCTCTACGCGACCCTTGCGACCTGATCGCAGACCAAGGAGATTTTCATGACCAAACATCTTTTGCCCCTCGCGCTCGCCGCTGCAATCGCCTTTCCGGCGATGGCTGGAGCCACCGACCTGCCGACGCCGCCCCGCATCATCGTGTCCGGCGAGGGCGAAGCAACCGTGGCTCCCGATCTGGCGATCCTGACGCTCAGCGTCATGCGCGAAGCCAAGACGGCGCGCGCCGCGCTCGACGCCAACAATGACGCCATGGCCGCCGTGATCGCCGCGATGAAGGCCGCAGGCATCAAGGATCGCGACCTGCAGACCGCGGGCATCCAGATCAACCCCCGCTACAACTACACCAACAAGCCCGACGGCAGCCAGGAGGCCGAACTCATCGCCTATCAGGTGACCAATACGCTTTCGGTGCGCGTGCGCGACGTCGACAAGACAGGCGAGGTCCTCGACAAGGCGGTGTCGCTCGGCGTCAACCAGGGCGGCGGCATCGCCTTCACCAATGACAATCCGGCGGCCACCGTCACCGAGGCGCGCAAGAAGGCTGTCGCCGACGCCACGGCCAAGGCCAGGACGCTGGCCGAGGCGGCCGGCGTCAGCCTCGGCCGGGTGCTCGAGATCACGGATCAGAACATCAGGCCGGCGCCGATGCCGATCAACGCCAAAGCCTTCGACGCCGCGGCCGGGGCAGCGCCGGTGCAGGCCGGCGAGAACGCCTACAATGTCCAGGTCACCGTTACCTTCGAACTGAAGTAACCGGGTTGAGTGGATGGCCGGTCCTGCCGGCCATCGTCCGTCCCTTGGCCCGCATGAAAAACCCCGCGGGATCGCTCCCGCGGGGTTTTTTCGAGCCGCATCCGCCCAATGGGACAGGGGCTCCGCTAGTCCAGACCGACCTTCATGGAAGGTCGTGTCTCCAGGCTGGTCTTCGCAGAAGATCAGCCTCCAGGCCTAAGCCTCAGCGATAGATGACCGGGCAACCGCGCTCGTTGGCGAACACGATGACGACACGGTCGCCGTCCTGACGGCCCATCACCTTGACCACGCGACGGTTGGCATCGACGATGCGGGCTCGGTAGAGGCCCATGCGCTCGGCCTTGTCGAGGGCGCGATCCGGCGAGCAGCCGCGGCGCCAGCCGTCGCGGCGCCAGTCGTCGCGGCGATGCCGATAGCCGTCGTCGCCGGCATAGACGCCGAAGCGCGGATCCTGGTTGTTGCCGAAGCCGAGATAGAGGCTGTCGGCATGGGCGGGGATGGCCGTCAGCGCGCCGAGGCCGACCAGAGCCGAAAGCGCTGCCGTCTTGATGGTGGTGTACATGGTTCTCTCTCCTTGTTGCGGGCTTGCGCCCGTCCTCGTGAAACCGATGGCGGGAGAATGCACTGGCCTGCCTGAACTGTTTACGAACTGCCCGTTCATCTGCGGTTCATCTGGCGCCGGCGGGGCAAAGCCCCGGTCATTTGCAAATCCCTCGCCGGCCAAATCCCTTGCCGGCATTCAAACAATATCCGCGCCAAACGCCTCCCTCGTCCTTGTTCCCGACAGGCAAACTCCTGCCGATGTCCGCGCGTCAGGGCTCGTCGTCGAGCATATAGTCAAAATAGTCTTCCGGCTCGGCAAGGTCGGTCTCGCTGGCCTTGACCCGGCCGCGCATCGAGATGCCGGCCTCATGCACGGTCTCGGCACTGCCCGATACCAACCGGTGCCACCAGTAGAGGTCGCGGCCCTCGGCCACCAGCCGGTAGGCGCAGGTGCTGGGCAGCCAGCTGATGGTGCGCACATTCTGCGGCGTCAGCCCGACGCAATCGGGAACGCGCGCCAGTCGGTTGGCATAGTCGGCACAGCGGCAGCTTTCGGCGTCGAACAGCCGGCAGCCGACGCTGGTCCAGTAGATTTCGCCGGTGTCTTCGTCCTCGAGCTTCGACAGGCAGCACTTGCCGCAGCCGTCGCAGAGCGATTCCCACTCCGTGGGGCTCATCTCTTCCAGCGTCTTGGTTTTCCAGAACGGCGTTTCCATTTCCGGCATGTGGCCCCAGCCGACGCCGAGGTCAAGCGCTGCAAGAGCGGGAAATGGCGCGGTAACTCGTTCGAATGACACGAATTTGCCTTCAAAAGGCCGGCCAATAGCCCCGTACGGCCCCTAACGATGCGCCGCTGGAACCAATTTCGTTAAAAGCGGTTTCGGCAAGGATGGGACCCCACAAGGAGAATTTCGATGAAACGCCAACCACGGATTCTGGCAGGCACAGCCCTTGGCCTGTTGATGGCATCCGCGCCGTTAGGCGCGTCCCCGCTCCAGGGGACAGCCGCGTTCGGCCCCATGCAGCGCGGCGCGACGCCGCTGATCATCCTGGCGCAGGACACGCCCACCGATCAGGGGCAGAGCGACCAGGAACAGCTGCGCAAGAAGAAGCGCGAGCAGCAGCAGCAGACGGAGTCCGCTCCCGCCGCCGAGAAGCCCGCCCCCGCGGCCGAAGAACAGCAGCCGCGCAAGAAGAAGCGCGACCAGCAGCAGCAGGCTGAGCAGGCACCGGCCGGCGAGGCAGCGCCCGCCACCGACGAGCAGCAGCCGCGCAGGAAGAAGCGCGACCAGCAGCAGCAGGCCGAGCAGGCGCCCGCCGGCGAGGCAGCGCCCGCCACCGACGAGCAGCAGCCGCGCAGGAAGAAGCGCGACCAGCAGCAGCAGACCCAACAGGCGCCCGCCGGCGAGGCAGCGCCCGCCACCGACGAGCAGCAGCCGCGCAAGAAGAAGCGCGACCAGCAGCAGCAGACCGAACAGGCGCCCGCCGGCGAGGCAGCGCCCGCCAACGACAACCAGCCGGTCAAGCCCGGCAGGAAACACAAGCAGGATCAGCAGAAAGAGGCGCCGGCCGCCGTGCCGGAGACCGCCCCGACGCCCAAGGAAGCTCCTGCCGGCGAAGCGACGCCGAAGGTTGAACCGGCCCCCGCCGGCGAGCAGCCTGCCGCCCAGGGCGAGCAGTCGCAGGACAAGACGAAGAAACACGGCAGGAAACCGGCTGGCGAACCGCCGGCGACCGGTGAGCAGCCTGCGACCGGCGAACAGCCGCTGACCGGCAAACAGCCCGCCACCGGCGAACAGCCGGCGACGGGAGAGCAGCCCGCCACCGGCGGGAAGGCCGCGCCTGTCCAGGGCGAAAACCCCGTTCAGGGGGAAGCACCCGCCGACAAGAACGCCGCCCCCATCCTCGACAGCCAGAAGGATGCCAAGCGCAAGGGTCGCGGCGAGAATGGCCAGGGCGGCCGCAAGCCCGCCAACCAGAATGGCGAAGAGCAGAATGGTGGGCAGCAAAATGGCGGGCAGAATGCCCAGCAGGGCGGTGACCAGGGCCGCAAGCCGGTAGTGGCGCCGGTGGATCAGGGTCCGCCCCCAACGGACGATAGGACCGCCCAGGAGGCGATCAAGCCCGAAAAGATCGCGCCTGTGACTCAGGAGCAGGGCAAGCGCCTCGAGCGCGCGCCTGACGAGGACATTCGTGATCGCCGCCGGCCCGAGGGCGTCGACGTGCTCAAGGAGATCGGTGACCGGGTCATCATCCAGTTCAACGATCAGACGTTCGTCCAGAGCAATGATCGCCCACGCCTGACCCGCGGCGCCAAGGACGTCTACTACGAGGACCTGCCGCAGGGCCGCACGCGCGAGACGGTCGAGCGCGACAATGGCTTCCGGATCGTCACCATCCGCAACCGCTACGGCGACATTCTGCAGCGGTCGCGCATCGCGCCCGACGGTCGCGAATATGTGCTGAGCTATGTCGACGAGCGCAGCTACCAGGACGAAAACGACTGGCGCGATCCCGGCGATGACCTGCCGCCGATGCGGCTGACCATCCCGCGCCGGGATTACATTCTCGATTCCGAGGATGTCGAAAGCGACGACGACTATTATACCTTCCTCGAACAGCCGCCGGTGGAGAAGGTGCAGCGCCTCTATTCGATCAACGAGGTCAAGCGTTCGGCCCGCGTGCGTGACATTGCTCGGCGCATTGACCTCGACACGCTGAACTTCGAATTCGGCTCTTCTTCGATCTCCGACACCGAGGTGCAGAAACTGGAGGGCGTCGCCAACGCCATGGAGAAACTGCTGAAGAAGAACCCAGCCGAGACCTTCCTGATCGAGGGCCATACCGACGCCGTCGGAACGCCGGAGGCGAACCTTGCACTGTCGGATCGCCGTGCCGAAGCGGTTGCGGAAGCGCTGACCAATGCCTTCGGCATCCCGCCCGAGAATCTGACGACACAGGGTTATGGCGAGGAGTATCTGAAGGTCGACACCTCGGCGCCCAACCGCGAGAACAGGCGCGTCGCCATCCGTCGCATCACCTCGCTGGTGGCGCCGGTGGCGAGCAACAATTGACCTGCGTTTCCAGCGCCTTCCGGTGATTTCTGGAATCAGGTCGGCAATAGCAGCTCATCCCGGTCACCGGGATGGGCTGGAACTGGCAGCAGCGCTGCCGGGTCAACAAGAATTGTACAGCCCTTGGAGCCGGCTCATTGAATCACCGGGCTTCGAACCCCAGATTCTGCACTGGGCGTTCCCTGCCCCGTCCCGACTCCAGCGGGACGCATCGAGCCCCGCCGGCCCTCTCCGGCGGGGTTTTTGCTTCAAGCCCATCTAACGATGGTCTGGTGGCCGAATACGCTGCCAACGCCGGCTGAGGGGCCTGAGCAAGGCAGGCGTGAATGAGAGACCGCGCTCCAATGCTTGTCAACTTTCCGACGAATTGATACCATCTATTGGTATCGGAGATTGATGATGCCCAAGAACACGTCCATCACATTGGGTGATCAGTACGACGCCTTTATCCAGCGACAGATCGCGAGCGGCCGCTTCGGCTCAGCCAGCGAAGCCGTTCGCGCAGGCCTGCGTCTTTTGGAAGAACAGGAACTGAAGCTTGAGCAGCTTCGGGCTGCTATTGATGAGGGGGACAACTCTGGCGATCCCGAGCCATTCGACATCGAGGCTTTTCTCAAGTCCAAGAAACACCGGTGAAGCGGACCGTCCGGTTTTCGCCGAAGGCGAAAGCAGACCTGGACGCCATATGGGACCATTCCTTAGGTGAATGGGGCGCGGAGCGAGCGGAGGCGTATATCCGCACCATCCACTCCGTGGTCAAACTTATAGATCAATTCCCAACGATCGCGAGAAGCGCCTCGAATATCCGTCCGGATTTGTTGAAGTATGCCGTCGGGTCACACGTGGTGTTTCTGCGAATGGGCCAGGGATCCATCAACGTCGTACGCATTTTGCATCAGCGCATGGACTATCCCAGGCATTTCTAGAAGGCTGTCCTGATCTTCGTATCGGAATTCGCAAACACCTCGTCCGGCACAAAGAAATCTCCCGCCAGCGGTCCGGTAGCCCCGGGCGCATAGACCGAGAAATCGTTGACGCCCTCGGCGCGCAGCACCTCCTCGTCGATGTAGAAATTGCCTGTTGCCTCGCGCGACGGCCGCATGAAGATCGCATGCGCGGCGTCGGCCATGATATCGGGCGAGCGGCTCATCGCCGCCACGGTCGCCCCGCCCAGGAGATTGCGCACCGCCGCCGTGTCGATGGTCGAGATCGGCCACAGCGAATTGACCGCGATGCCATCCCTGGCGAATTCCGCGCTCATGCCCAGCGTGCACATCGACATGCCGAACTTGGCCATGGTGTAGGCGACGTGGTTCTTGAACCATTTGGCCTTCATGTCGAGCGGCGGCGCCAGATTCAGGATGTGAGGGTTTTTGGCCAACTTCAGGTGCGGAATGCATGTTTTGGACACGAGGAAGGTGCCGCGCGTGTTGATCTGATGCATCAGATCGTAGCGCTTCATGTCGGTTTCCAGCGTGCCTGTGAGCTGGATGGCGCTCGCATTGTTGACGCAGATATCGATGCCGCCGAATTTCTCGACGGTTTTGGCGACCGCGTCGGCCACCTGCGCTTCCTCGCGAATGTCGCACAGCACCGGGAGCGCCTTGCCGCCCGCCTGCTCGATCTCTTGCGCCGCGCTGTAAATCGTGCCCGGCAGCTTCGGATGCGGCTCGGCGGTCTTGGCCGCGATCGTCACATTGGCGCCATCGCGCGCGGCGCGCAGCGCGATCGCCAGCCCGATGCCGCGCGACCCGCCGGAGATAAACAGCGTCTTTCCCTCGAGCGACATTTTCTTCGCCTCCCTGCAACTTTTCGTCGGCGCGATCCTTGCCCGCGCCGCGGCGGGATACAAGAGCTTGCGACAGGAAGCCATGGTGACGCTGCGGAGGCCGATGGCACCCGGCGGGCTGAATTTCGGTGACTGCATTGCCTACGCCACGGCAAGGCTCGAAGCCATGCCATTGCTTTTCAAGGGCGATAACCTTCGACTGACCGATATCGAAACGGCCGTCTGAGCAATATCAGACCAGCACCAGCCCCTGACGCATCGCAATGGCGATGGCATCCGTACGATTGGCGGCGCCGAGCTTGATCAGGATCGCGGCGACATGGAACTTCGCCGTGTGCACGGAGATGTTGAGCCGCCGCGCGATCACCTTGTTGGGCGCCCCTTCGGCAAGCAGCGCCAGCACTTCCGCCTCGCGCGGGGACAGCGCTGGCCGGGCGGCGTGCTCGTCCAAAACTTCGTCCTCGAACGGCTCGCCTGCGTGGAAATCCTCGCGATGTCCGGGCGCGCGGCCATTGCCCGATATGCTGTACCCAGCGGCGGCCAACCGCGCCGCCGCGGCGATCAACAGGTCGTCCGCGCCGGCGGGCATGACGGCAGACACCGCGCCGGCAGGCCGCTCTGCGCTGGCGCGCGCCGAGAGCAGCACCCGTGGCACCGAGGTCGGCACGGCATCACCGCTCCTGTCGTCGACGACCGCAACGTCGGCCCTGCCGCCGCCAACGACCACCGGCAACAGGTCGTCGCTGGCGGCAAGCGATGCCGCCAGGCGCTCGGCGCGCCCGGCATCGGCAAGCGCAATCAGCACTACCAGCCGCCGCGAAGCCGCGCTGTCGGTCTCGATCCGGTCGCTGGCGAGTGTTTCCATCGATCCTCTCAGCTCAGCGGCTTTTCGCCGATGGTCAGCGCGACGTCGCGCTGCTCGCCGCCGCGCACGACACCCAACGTCACCGAAGCGCCCGCGCTGTCGGGCCCGAGCCGGCGGATAAGGTCGCGCGGACCATGCACGGCCTCGCCGTTCCACGCCACGATGATGTCACCGAGCGAGAGGCCGGCGGCCTTGGCCGGGCCATTGTCGTCGAGGCTCATCACCATTGCGCCATGCGCGTCGCGGTCGCGAACCGGATGCAGGCCGGCGCCGAGATAGCCGCGCGCGACATGGCCCTTTTCGCGCAAGGTGGCGACGGCCCGTTCGATCGTCTCGTACGGCATGACCAGCGCGCGCCCGCGCGGCCCGAACAGCAGCATGCCGATCAGCGCGCCCTTGGCGTCGAGCACCGGGCCGCCCTCGAAGCGGCCGCCGGCGCCGACGGCCAGATTGATGCGCCGGTCGATGGCGCCGCCGCGCATCGAGCGCCAGGCCGGACCAACCTCGCCGACCGCGCCGGACACAGCCAGTGCCGAACCCTGGCTGTTGCCGATGGCAATGGCGATGTTGCCCGGCCGAACGGCATCGGCCTTGGCAAGGGCAGGCGCGTTGGCCGCATCCGCCGGCTTCATCAGGGCGACGCCCGTCGAAGGATCGCGACCGACCAGCTCGGCCTTCACTGTCTCGCCCGAAGCCAGCGTCAGTTCGATCTCCTCGCCGGCCTCGACGGCTTCCTCGGCGGTGACGAAATAACCGTCCCTCCAATGGAAGGCACTGGCCGTGCGGTGATGATGGGTGGTGAAGCTCGCCGTTGCGGGGGCGGCCTTGGCGGCCAGATCGGCGATGGCGTCTGAAAACGCGCTCAGATTGAAGTCGCTCATAAGGGTCTCCTGGGTTTCTTGCATGTCCCAGATATCGCTCGACGGCGCGCCTGCAGGTACTCGCCTGACGGCTAGTTACGGGTTCGACTGGCCATCTGGTCAGGTCGCGGCGGTTCGGGCCCCTCCGCACATATAGTCACGAAAAAGCCTGAAAACACGGAACCCAACCGATGGCCCTCGCCGCCCCCAAAATCCAATCCGATAACACCTTGCTCGACGCCTATTCCGAAACAGTAGCCGACGCCGTCGACCGCATCGGCCCGGCGGTCTGCCGCATCGAGCGCATCGGCGGCCCGGGCGGCCATGGCTCGGGCTTCGTCATCGCGCCGGACGGCTTGGTCGTCACCAATTTCCATGTCGTCGGCGATGCCAAGACGGTGCGCGTCTCGATGCCGGACGGCGCTTCCAGCGAGGGCCGCGTGCTCGGCCGCGACCCTGACACCGACATCGCCCTGGTGCGCGCCGACGGCAGCTTCGCCGATGTGGCGCCGCTCGGCGATTCCAAGCGGCTGCGGCGCGGCCAGATCGCGATCGCCATAGGCAATCCGCTGGGCTTCGAATGGACCGTCACGTCAGGCGTCGTCTCGGCGCTCGGCCGCTCGATGCGCGCTTCGACCGGCAGGCTGATCGACGACGTCATCCAGACCGATGCGGCGCTCAACCCCGGCAATTCCGGTGGGCCGCTGGTGTCGTCGGCGGGCGAAGTGATCGGCGTCAACCCCGCCATGATCCACGGCGCGCAAGGCATTGCCTTCGCCGTCGCCTCCAACACCGCCAGGTTCGTCATCTCCGAGATCATCCGCTTCGGCCGCGTGCGCCGCGCCTTCATCGGCATCTCCGCCGACACCGTCAATTTGCCGCGCCGCGCAGCACTCTTGTCGCAGGTGTCGACCAGCACGGCCGTACGGCTGCGCAGTGTCGAGAAGGACGGCCCGGCGGCCAAGGCGGGTCTCAAGGAAGGCGACATCATCGCCGCCATTGACGGACGACCGGTCACCGGCGCCGACGACCTCGTGCGCATGCTCGACGCCGAGCGCATCGGCCGCGAGACCCAGTGCACCGTGGTGCGCCGCACCGGCGTCAGCCGGGTGGCGGTGACACCGGTGGCAAGGGCGAGCTGAGGCGGCCGCTCAAGCCCCCGCCGCGCCTTCCGCATACTGCGCCAGGAACTCCTCGCTGGGCGGGATCGGCTTGATGACGTCGATCAGCACGCCGTTGGGGTCTTTGGTGATGAAATGGCGCTGGCCGAAGGGCTCGTCGCGCAGCGTGCGCAGGATCGGCAGGCCGGCAGCAAGGATCCGCTCATAGACCGCATCGGGATCCCTGACCTCGAAATTGATCAGCAGGCCCGAGGTCCGCCCTCGCCCCTCCTCCGGGATCGTCTCGTGGTCGCCCTGGACGATGCCGAGGTTCACTCTGCTGTTGTCCACCGATCGCAGGTGCACGTACCAGTTGCTCGTAAACAGGGCCCGGAAGTCGAAATGCTCGACATAGAAGGCCGCCGTGCCGGCGACATCGCCGGTCATCAGCACCGGATAGTAGCTCGTCGTCTTCATCTTTCCTTCTCCCGTCAATTAACATACAGTCTGCATGTAAATTCGATTAACATACAGGCTGCATGTATGCAACAGGAATCCGGACGCCGCTCGAACCGCGACCGCACCGAGGCGACACGCGCCGACCTGATCGCGGCGGCGCGCAAACTGTTTACGGAGAAGTCCTATGCCGAGACCGGCACGCCGGAGATCGTCGCCGCCGCCGGCGTGACGCGCGGCGCGCTCTACCACCACTTTGCCGACAAGCAGGCGCTATTCGCCGCCGTGGTCGAACAGGAGGCCGCGGCGGTGGCGAAAGAGATCGACCGCGCCTCCCCGCCTTCGCTCAGCCCCCGCGATGCGCTGATTGCCGGGTCAGAAGCCTATCTCACCGCCATGCGCGCGCCCGGCCGCACGCGGCTCTTGCTGCTCGACGGCCCGGCCGTACTCGGCCGTGCCGCCATGGATGCCATCGATAACCGCCACGGCAACCGCTCGCTGCGCGAAGGCCTTGTCGCGGCCATGCGCGCACGATCGATGACAAAGCTGCCGGCGGAGGCGCTGACAGCCCTGCTCGGCTCGGCTTTCGATCGGGCGGCGCTCGCCATCGAGGCGGGCGCATCAGCCGAGGACTACCGCGCCGTCCTTATGGCGCTGATCGACGGACTGTCGCGCGCCTGAAGTTGGTTCCTGGTCAGCTCGGTGTTCGCGAGTAAAGCCCCTCTCAGACC
This sequence comes from Mesorhizobium sp. M8A.F.Ca.ET.021.01.1.1, assembly GCF_003998025.1. Taxonomy (NCBI): domain Bacteria; kingdom Pseudomonadati; phylum Pseudomonadota; class Alphaproteobacteria; order Hyphomicrobiales; family Phyllobacteriaceae; genus Mesorhizobium; species Mesorhizobium sp. M8A.F.Ca.ET.021.01.1.1. The sequence goes on along the minus strand of NZ_RZSJ01000072.1, from coordinate 2,409 downwards.
GGCAACCCGAGCTGCTTTCGCAGGCTCTTGTCGAATGCGGTCGCGGGGACGAAACGGCGCAGGAGACTGACCTGGCGCGCCATCTTTCCCGCCGTATAGCGCCTCTTCGGAGCGGGATCGGTGGCCGCTTTCAAGACCGTCGCCGCCACCGCTTCGGGCGCATCGCCGTTTTCCATCGATTTCCGCACGGCTAGGGTCATGCCGGCGCGCGCGGAGTCATAGATATCAAGCACCTGATCGGGAGCAGCGAGATTCTCCTCGAACGAGGTGCGTGTATAGGCGGGCTCGACCAATGCAACGCGAATGCCGAACGGGCGCAGTTCGTGGTCGAGTGATTCGGAATAGCCCTCGATGGCATGTTTGGTCGACGCATAAAGCGCGAAATAGGGAGCCGGGATGAACCCTTGTACCGAACTCAAATTGACGATCCTGCCCTTTCCCTGGCGCCGCATTGCCGGCAGCACCGCATTGGTCACGCGCAACACGCCGAAGACGTTCACGTCGAACAGTGCCTGGGCCTGCGCGGTCGAGGACTCCTCCGCGCCGCCAAACAGACCCATCCCGGCATTGTTGACAAGCAGGTCGATGCGTCCGGCCTTGGCCAGAACGTCATCGACCAGTTTCGCCACGGACGCGTCATCGGTCACGTCGCAGGTCAGCATGGTGACGCCGTCGGTCCTCTCGCCCGCCTCGCGACGGCTGGTTCCGAACACGCGAAAGCCCGCCTCGAGCAGGGCCTTGGCCGTTGCGTGCCCGATGCCGGAGGACGCCCCGGTGACCAGGGCGACGCCGAGATTGGTTTTGTTCATGGAAATTCTTTCTTAGGCCAGGGTTGCGTTTCGAAAATGTGGCCCGCTGGTCGTCCAGGGCCAGCGGCTCATCAGCGGCCGCTCCGGCGGTCGTACCGGCTGGCTAGTCCGTCCAGCGCCGGAACAACGCGCTGGCGTTAACCCCGCCAAAGCCGAAGCCATTGGAGATCGCGTAGTCCATCTCCATTGGCCGGGCGTGGTTTGCGACGAAGTCGATCCCGTCGCCGGCCGGATCGGGGGCGCTCAGATTGAGCGTCGGCGGTGCGACCTGGTCCCTGAGCGCCAGCACCGTGAAGATGGCCCCCAGCCCGCCGGCGGCTCCGAGCAGATGTCCGGTCGCCGACTTCGTTGCGCTGACCGCTATGCCGAAGTCCGCGCCGAAGACCCTTTTAATCGCCTCGATCTCTCCCGCATCGCCGACCGGCGTGGAGGTCGCGTGCGCGTTGAGATGGCGGACTTCCCGTGCCGAAATGCCGGCTTGGGCGATCGCGATCTCCATGGCTCGGCGCGCACCGTCGCCATCCTCGGGTCCGGACGTGATGTGATAAGCATCCGCCGTCGTGCCGTAGCCGACGAGCTCGGCCAGCGGCTTGGCGCCGCGCGCAAGCGCATGGCTCAAGGACTCGACGACCAGGATTCCGGCTCCTTCGCCCATGACGAAGCCGTCTCGCAGCATGTCGAACGGACGGGACGCCTGATCGGGACGGTGATTGAAGGAGGTCGAAAGGGAGCGTGCCGCGGCAAAGCCGCCGAGGCTGACCGCATTCATGCAGGCTTCCGTTCCGCCGCAGACCGCGATGTCGGCCTCATTGGCGCGGATGAGACGCGCCGCATCGCCGATCGCCTGGATGCCGGCCGCGCAGGCCGTCACCGGAGCGCCGAGCGGACCCTTGAACCCGTGTCGGATCGAAATTTGTCCCGCTGCCATGTTCACCAGGAAAGATGGCACGGTGAACGGTGAGAGACGCCGAACACCGCGCTGGTCGACGGTTCGCACGGCTTCGGTTATCGCGGGAAATCCTCCGACACCCGAAGCGATGATCGTCGCGGTGCGAGCCCTGTCATCGTCCGAGACCGGCTTCCACCCCGCCTGGGCCAGCGCCTCTTCCGCCGCCGCCAGTGCAAAGACAATGAAGCGGTCCGCCCTGCGCTGTTCCTTCGGGGCCAGGACGGTGTCTGGATCGAAGCCGGCTTCGGGGTCTTCCTGCAACGAGGGAACCGTTCCGCCGACCTTCGCCGGCAGGTCTCCCACCATTTCGGCCGGCAGGCTCCTTATGCCCGAGCGGCCAGCCAGGAGCCGGGACCAGGACGTCGCCACGCTGGCCCCAAGAGGGCTGACTGCTCCCATGCCTGTAATAACGATCCGACGCATCTCTACTCCAGCTGTCATTCTGCTTGATCCGTTCGCGTGATGGCGCAGCGCGGGCGCCCGGTCGCGATAACCGCCTCTATTCCTGCGCGGCCGCAATTCGCCTGACTTCGCCGGCGGCGGCATCGAGAAAACCCTGCGACATCTCTTCATCCTTGAGGATACGGGAGATCGTCACGGCACCCACCATCAGAGACAGCATCGCCATCGCCTTGCGATGGGTTTTTGGAC
>NZ_RZSJ01000729.1:0-2681 GCF_003998025.1 Mesorhizobium sp. M8A.F.Ca.ET.021.01.1.1 | reverse complement strand
GTCTACGACGAGGGCCTGCGCCAGCACATGCTGCGCGTCTACAATTACATGGGCCTCGGCCTGGTGGTTACGGGCCTTGTCGCCTTGCTGGTGTCGTCGACGCCCGCTCTCTACGTGCCGATCTTTTCCAGCCCGCTGAAATGGGTGGTGATGCTGGCGCCGCTCGCTTTCGTGCTGCTGTTCTCGTTCAAGATGCAGACCATGTCGGCGGCAAGCGCGCAGGCAATGTTCTGGGCCTTCTGTGCCGTCATGGGCCTGTCGCTGGCCTCGGTGTTCCTGGTCTTCACCGGAACCAGCATCGCGCGCACCTTCTTCATCGCCGCCACCATGTTCGGCGCCACCAGCCTCTACGGCTACACGACCAGGCGCGACCTGACGCAGTTCTCGTCCTTCCTGATCATGGGCTTGATCGGTGTGGTGATCGCCAGCATCGTCAACATTTTCCTCGGCTCGACCGCGCTGCAGTTCGCCATCTCGGTGATCGGCATCGCCGTGTTCATCGGCCTGACCGCCTGGGATACGCAGACGATCAAGGAGCAGTATGCGGAGAATTTCGATGCGGAGTCGCGGCAGAAGCTCGCCGTCTTCGGTGCGTTCTCGCTCTATCTGAATTTCGTCAACATCTTCCAGCTGCTGCTGAATTTCACCGGCGAGCGGGAATAGTCCGAACCGTAGCAGGCAACACCTGGCATTCTGCCGTGGCCGGAGGAAACCTCAGGCCACTTTTTCATTCGAGACGACGCTTGGCCCGCGGCGCCGTCGATGTTCATAAATGCAAATGGGTCGGCGGCCTTGAGTTCGAGCCCGGCCATTTGCTAGCCTGCTGGCCACACCAGACAAACCGCGAGGACATATGGGACAGGACAGCCTGACGCTCGACGGTGACGGCATATCGGCAACCATCGTCGCGGATGGCGCGGAACTGGTTTCGCTGCGGGATGCACGAGGATTTGAGTTCCTGTGGCAGGCCGGACCGGCCTGGCGACGCCATTCGCCGGTGCTGTTTCCGATCGTCGGCCGGCTGAAGGGCGATCAGCTGCGCCATCGCGGCCAGACCTATCCGATGACGCAGCACGGCTTCGCGCGCGATAAGCCTTTTGCGTGGGCGGAGAGGGGGCCCCGGTCCTGCACGCTGGTGCTCACCGATGACATGGAAACCCGAACGCACTACCCGTTCGCATTTCGCCTGGCCGTGACCTATACGCTGGGCGAGGGGCAGCTCGACATAGGATTAGAGGTCACCAACACTGGCGACGACCCGTTGCCGGCCTCGATCGGGGCGCATCCGGCATTCAACTGGCCGCTTCTGCCCGATGTAGCCAAGGACGCCTATCGCCTGACGTTCGCCGAAGCAGAGCGCGCTCCGATCCGCCGGCTGAAGGATGGCCTGCTCACCGCGACGCCGCAGCCAACGCCTGTCAAAGGCAATATCCTCGAGCTGTCCGAACGGCTGTTTGATGGGGACGCCGTGATCCTGGACCAGCCGGCCAGCAGCAGCGTTCGCTACAGCGCCGATCGCGGTCCGGCGATCGAGGTCTCATGGCAGGGATTTCAAGAACTGGGCATTTGGTCCAAACCTGGCGGCGCACCGTTCCTGTGCATCGAGCCTTGGCACGGCATTGCCAGCCCGCTGGATTTCGATGGCGAGTTCACCGACAAGCCGGGCCTGATGCTGATCGCGCCGGGCGCGAAGCGTTCGCTGAGTTACCGGATCAGGCTGGAGCAGGGGCCTCGGTAAGGTTCCGGCAAGCCGCGGACCGGAGCCGTATTCGACATCAGGTCGAGGTTCAAACCTGCCGGACCACGGCGCCGATCACATTGATGAGAAGGCGCGCGGCGGTGAGCGCCGACAGGCCGTCAATGTCGGCTGGCGGATAGAGCTCCACAAGATCGAATCCGGCGATCCTCGCCCGCTTGCCGAGGCCTGCGATGAGATCGATGATCTGCGTATAGGTGAGGCCGCCGGGCGTACGCGCGGCCACGCCAGGCATGATGCCTGGGTCGAGACTGTCGCAGTCGAAGGTGACGACGACCCGCGCGCCTTCCGGAATATGGCGCAGGGCGGCTTCGACACCCAGGGCGTGAACCTCGCGGGCGGTGACGAAACGGCTGCCATAGTGCCGCGCCGCTTCGATTTCCGCGAGGCGTGCGCTGCCGACGCTGCGCAATCCGACCTGCACCATGCCGGCGACATGCGCCATCTCGCTCGCCCGGCGCATCGGGCTGGAGTAGCCGTAGCGCTCGCCATGCACTTCGTCACGCCAGTCGATATGGGCGTCGATCTGCAGGATCCAGACAGGCCCGTGATCCGCGAAGCCGGCGAGGAAGGGACTGACCACGGAATCGTCGCCGCCGAGCAGGATGGGCACGGCCGGCGATGACAGGATCTCGCGCGTCTTCGCCTCGATCCGGGCACGGTTGCCGGCATTGTCATGCATGATGGTCAGGATGTCGCCGGCGTCGACGCAGCAGATCGGCCTGCCGTCGAACAGCGGGCCGCCGAGATCGAAATCCCAGTGCTCGACGAGCGCGGCATCACCCTGGCTCGCAAAGCGGATGGCCTCGGCGGCCAAGGCATGACCGCTGCTGTCTTTGCCGGGATAGGTGCTGCCGTGACCAGCTCCGAAGATTACCGCGCGGGGCGCCGTGCCATCGGCGAGGCGATCGGGCAAGCCTAGAAA
>NZ_RZSJ01000728.1:0-2687 GCF_003998025.1 Mesorhizobium sp. M8A.F.Ca.ET.021.01.1.1 | reverse complement strand
TATCTTATGTATGGGAGGGTCTCCGTGGACCGGCAGTAGGCCTGTCGGTTCGCGCTGTCTGCGAAGCCAGGAGAGTATCTGGAGCAATCCCACTTCGTGCGTGAGGGCGCAGAAAGTGTTTGGCGTGCAAGGAAGACGTCGTAGGGTCTTGAATTAGGCCCGCGTTTTCCCAACCGGATGGTCCCTCGCAAGTAGTCGATTCCCTCGTGTGTTGGGAGTTGGCTGTGGTTGGTGTGATACCAAGTGCGAAACGATGCGTACGCGACGCAGGTTTCTGCTTCAATCAATCCCTCAACTATCTGCAGCTGGCCGCCAGCAAAGATTGCGTGGCGCTTGATGAGTGTTGCTCGGCGCCCTTTGGACCGCGGCGCGCAGCGAGTTCCACACCCACCTCAGTGAAGACAAGTGGACGGCGTTCGATCGGACGGCACGAAGAGGTCGTCAAGCCTTGTGCGCGCGTCTGGTCGCTCGTGCGGCGCCCGTCGGTTTACGGATCTTGCACGCAGCTCGAGCACCGGCAGAAGCTGCGACCGCCCTTAGCGAGCGCGGGCGCTCGGCAGCGATAGAAACTAGGCACGAAACAAGACACACAGCGGCGTTGCCGCCGCCGACCGAGGAGGAAATGATGAGCTACATAGCAGGGTTTGCCGTCATGGAAGTTGCTGTTAGAGGCGTTTTGCCCATCGGCGACACGCCCGAAAATGTAGCTTATTTTATCCTTGACACGGCCAAGAGCGCCGTCGTCGGTCAGGTCATTCTTCCCAAGGCCGTCAAGCGAAGCCTCGCCGTCGCTGTCACCGTCAAGGTTCCGGCCGCGGCCGGTTCATTTGCGATTGGCACGTTTGATGATGGCGGGAATTTCCAGGCCTGCAGCTTCCTCCGGGTAGAGAGCCCCGCTGTCGAACATCCCGACGGCGCCATCGGGCCGTCCGGAAGATGAGGCCTCTCAAGTCGCTTATCCCGAGCCCTCGCCGGCGAGGCCGGTGGGCGGTTTCCGTTTGAACTGAGTTCGAAGCCAAGAGGAGCCAGTCATGGCCCGTGCCTCTGAAATTCTTTTTGTCGATACCTCGGTCTCCGACCTGCAGACGGTGGTCGGCAACGTGCGCCCCGAAGTTCAAGCGATTGTGCTCGACGACCGCTCGCCGGCGGCGCAGCAGATCGCTGCGGCGCTCGCGGAGCACGAAGGGCTCGATGCGATCCATGTTATGGCGCATGGCGCGCCTGGCCGCGTTAGCTTCACAAGCGGAGAATGGTCGGCCACCACACTGAAGGAAGATGCTGAGGATCTTGCCGCAATCGGCAGGGCGCTTGCCGCGGACGGCGAACTGCGACTGTGGAGTTGCGAGACGGCTTTAGGGAATGCTGGCGAGACCTTCGTTACGGCGCTGGAACAAGCCGTCGGCGCGGACGTCCGCGCATCGAGATCGCTGGTTGGAGCAGCCAAGCTAGGTGGCTCTTGGGAGATGTCGGAACACGCGAACAAACCCCGGCCACCCCTGACCCAGGATGGGATGGTGTATTATGGAGGAGTTTTTACCGCAGGTGATTTGACGCTGACTGGATTAATAGATGGCTCGGGAAAAAGCATTAACACGTTTTACCTAGTAGATACGAATAACACTCCTGAGGCATCTGATGATCTCATAGTAGGAAGTTTTGTTCTTCCGGCTACTCCGGACGTTGCATCACATTTTTCCATAACTGTTACTGTTCCAGATATAACTCATACTTATCTTGTCTACGATTCAGGCTTTCGCTTGTACGGTACGCTAACTGCTGTCGCAGACATTGACCCCGTGATGGCAGGCGACCAACCTGGTTTCAGTTTCACGACCACGCCCATCAATGCCGTTGGCGGATCCGGCAACAATGGCGATCATTTTGATGGGGGCAACATAAACGTAGCAAGTGCCGGCACTCCAGGCCCGACAGGCCCGACAGGCCCGACAGGCGCGACCGGCGCGACAGGAGCAACGGGCGCGACAGGAGCCACAGGTGCGACGGGCGCTACTGGTGCGACAGGCGCTTCGGGTGCGACTGGCTCGACAGGTGCTTCTGGCGGGACCGGTGCAACGGGCGCCACGGGTGCCACGGGAGCTTCAGGTGGGACGGGCGCGACTGGTGCGACTGGCTCGACCGGTGCCACCGGCTCGACCGGTGCGACAGGCTCGACTGGCTCGACCGGAGCGACAGGTTCGACTGGTGCGACCGGCTCTACCGGCGCAACTGGTGCGACCGGCTCGACCGGTGCCACCGGCTCGACCGGAACGACAGGCTCTACCGGAGCGACAGGTTCGACTGGTGCAACCGGCTCGACCGGAGCAACGGGTGATACCGGCTCGACTGGCTCGACAGGTGCAACCGGCTCGACTGGCTCGACAGGTGCAACTGGCTCGACCGGTTCGACTGGAGCGACAGGTTCGACTGGTGCAACGGGCTCGACTGGAGCAACCGGCTCGACCGGAGCGACCGGCTCCACAGGAGCAACTGGCTCGACAGGAGCAACAGGTGATACCGGAGCGACTGGTGCGACCGGCTCTACCGGCGCTACCGGCTCGACCGGCGCCACCGGCTCGACCGGAACGACAGGCTCGACCGGAGCAACTGGCTCGACTGGAGCAACAGGCTCGACTGGAGCAACAGGTGATACCGGTGCGACTGGCTCGACCGGTGCAACTGGCTCGACC
>NZ_RZSJ01000727.1:0-2690 GCF_003998025.1 Mesorhizobium sp. M8A.F.Ca.ET.021.01.1.1 | reverse complement strand
CCGCCGCCGGCGCGTGAGCCGGTGTTCAACCTGCCGCCGATCGTGCTGGCGGTGATCGGCATCTGCGCGATCGTCTATCTGCTGCAGCAATATGTGCTGAACGACGCCCAGCAAATGACGCTGCTCTATGACGGGGCGTTCATTCCGGTCCTCTATACCGGCCAATACGGCTTCGACTGGTTCCTTTTCACCCGGCCTTTCACTTACGCTTTCATGCATGGCGGCTTTGCCCATATCGCCATCAATATGGTCTGGCTCGCCGCCTTTGGCTCGCCGCTGGCCAATCGTCTCGGCGCGCTCCGGTTCGCATTGTTCTTTGCCGCCACCGGACTGGCTTCGGTGGCGCTCTTCTGGGCCATGCATCCATACGGAGAAGCGCCGCTGGTCGGCGCATCGGGCGCCATATCGGGCATGATGGGGGCCGCGGCGCGCTTTGGCTTCCACACCGACCGCTCGGCCGGCAAGGCTGCTTTCGCCGGCCCGGTGCTGCCGGTCGCGATCGTGTTGCGCTCGCGCGGCGTCGTCATTTTCCTGGCCATGTGGATGATCATCAATCTCGCCACCGGCCTTCTCGGTTTCGCGCCGGGCGTGGACGGCCAGATCGCCTGGGAGGCCCATATAGGCGGCTTTGTCGCGGGCTTCTTCGGCCTGCGCTGGTTCGACAGGGGATGGCAAGCGCCTGAATGGGAAGCGCCCGACCACACTTGAAATGCAACCCATCACGGCGCACGATGTTCACTCTTATGCGAAAACCGGTCAGGTCAGGAACCGGTTGGCAAAGTAGAGGAGGACGCCATGACAGTTAAGGCAATTCTCGAGAGCAAGGGCCATGACGTGCTGACGCTCGGGCCCAACGAAAAACTCAGCGAAGCCATTCGCATCCTGACTGAACACAAGATCGGCGCACTGGTCATCACCAATGGCGATCGCAAGATCGTCGGCATCCTCTCCGAGCGCGACATCGTGCGGGTGATCGCCAAGGAAGGAGCCGCCGCGCTCGACATCGCGGTGCGCTCGGCCATGACGCCGAAGGTGAAGATCTGCAATGAGAACCACACCGTCAACGAGGTGATGGAGATCATGACCCGGGGCCGCTTCCGCCATCTGCCGGTGGAAAAGGACGGCCTGCTGGATGGCATCGTATCCATCGGCGACGTGGTCAAGCGCCGCATCGAGGACGTCGAGCGGGAGGCCGAGGAAATACGCGCCTACATCGCCACCGCCTGAACTGTGAAAGAAGCCGCCGGCCGGAGGGCCGACCGGCGGAACCCTGGTCTATCTGTTGTCGAGTTCGGAGCGGACGAGTGCGAGCCCGCGCCTTGTGATGCGGTAGGGCCCGCCGCCCGACGACGAAACCGCCTTCTTGCGTTTCAATTTTCGAAACAGGTCGAGATCGACGTCAGGATAATGCCAGCCGTCGCGGGTCAGGCATTTGACGGAAGCGATCCTTTTCTTGTCGTTCTTTTCGATTTCAATGCGTCCGCCCTGCGCGAGCAGGTGCAGGATGCGCTGTTCAGTACGCGAAATATCCATGTGAAGAGTTTCCGGGAAAACGAAAAATGCCGCCGCCGCGAAGCTTCGCGGCACGGGGTTTCAGGTTTTCTGCCCTGCCTCATCGAGAGGTCAGGGCCTTACCGGGACTGAGCGTAAGTGGACATCCACTCTCCATTGGGATGAGCGTCCTATAGGCGAAAATGGCTGGGAAGGCCAGACCGAGGCTTTGCGCTTGTCTCTTCTGGCAGTTTGCACTAGCGAAGCGGGTACGATTTGTACCTGCTGAATGTGCAGCGCATTCGGCAATCATCCGGAATTTGACGGCAGGCCATGAGCATCATCGATACCCGTACACCCGACGCAAAACGCCTGATATCAGGTGCCACCGGCGACTGGGAGATCATTATCGGCCTTGAGGTTCACGCTCAGGTCATCTCGGAGGCAAAGCTCTTCTCCGGCGCCTCGACCGCATTCGGGGCTGCGCCCAATGCCAATGTCAGCCTAGTCGATGCGGCAATGCCCGGCATGCTGCCCGTCATCAACGAGGAATGCGTCAAGCAGGCGATCCGCACCGGCCTGGGCCTGAAGGCGGCGATCAACCACAAGTCGGTCTTCGACCGGAAGAATTATTTCTATCCGGACCTGCCGCAGGGCTACCAGATCTCGCAGTTCAAACAGCCGATCGTCGGCGAGGGCACGGTGATCGTTTCCGTCGGTCCCGACCGCCAGGGCGAGTTCGAGGACATCGAGGTTGGCATCGAGCGCCTGCACCTGGAGCAGGATGCCGGCAAGTCGATCCACGACCAGCACCCGACCATGTCCTATGTCGACCTCAACCGCTCCGGCGTGGCGCTGATGGAGATCGTGTCGAAACCCGACCTGCGCTCCGGCGACGAGGCCAAGGCCTATGTGACCAAGCTGCGCACCATCATGCGCTATCTCGGCACCTGCGACGGCAACATGGACGAAGGCTCGCTGCGTGCCGACGTCAACGTCTCGGTGCGCCGGCCAGGGGGCGAATTCGGCACCCGCTGCGAAATCAAGAACATGAATTCGATCCGCTTCATCGGCCAGGCCATCGACTACGAGGCGCGCCGGCAGATCGCTATCCTCGAGGACGGCGGCAAGATCGATCAGGAAACGCGGCTGTTCGATGCCGTCAAGGGCGAGACGCGCTCGATGCGCTCCAAGGAAGA
>NZ_RZSJ01000726.1:0-2691 GCF_003998025.1 Mesorhizobium sp. M8A.F.Ca.ET.021.01.1.1 | reverse complement strand
CAGTATCGACAATGCGCTCGACAGCGCGAACGTCCACCGACGGATGCCCATGAACGGAATTTTCGTGCCGGGCGGTACGAAGGTTATCGGTGCGCGTGGCAACTCCTTCGGGCGGGCACGGCGCAGCCAGATCGACACCAGCAAGCGGGTGAAGGTGAAAGCGGTGAAGACCGTGGTCAGGATGCCGATGGCGTAAGTGATGGCAAAGCCCTTCACCGGTCCGGTACCGAGATAGAACAGCACCACTGTCGCAATCAGCGACGTGACGTTGGAATCGACGATGGTCGCCAGCGCCTTCGAGAAGCCGGTGTCGATCGCCTGGATCACCGAGCGGCCGGCTCGTCGCTCCTCGCGGATACGCTCGTAGATCAGCACGTTGGAATCGACCGCCATGCCGATGGTCAGCACGATACCGGCGATACCGGGCAAAGTCAGCGTCGCGCCAAGCAGCGACAGCAGCCCGACGATCATCGCCACGTGCACCGCCAGCGCGATGTTGGCGAGGAAGCCGAGGAAGCCGTAGGCGACGAACATGAACGCCACGACGAGGATCGAACCGATGATGCCGGCGACCTTGCCGGCATGGATCGAATCCTGGCCCAGGCCCGGACCGACGGTGCGTTCCTCGATGACGGTCAATGTCGCGGGCAGCGCGCCGGCGCGCAGCAGCACGGCGAGGTCGTTGGCGCTCTGGGCAGTGAAATTACCGGAGATCTGGCCGGTACCGCCAAGGATCGGCTCGCGAATCTGCGGCGCCGAGATCACCTGGTTGTCGAGGATGATGGCGAACAGCTTGCCGACATTCTGCGCGGTGGCCTGGCCGAAGCGGGCAGCGCCCTTCGAATCGAAACGGAACGAAACCACCGGCTCGTTGTTCTGCGAATTGTATGTCGCCTGTGCGTCGACGAGGTTTTCACCCGATACGATGACGCGGTTCTCGATCAGGTATGGAACCGGCGGATCGTCCTGCGAATAGAGCACCGAAGAACCGGCCGGCGGGCGTCCCCTGAGCGCATCCTGCACCGGCATCGACTGGTCGACCATCTGGAAGGTCAGCTTCGCTGTCTGGCCGAGGATTTCCTTCAGCCGCTGCGGATCCTGCAGGCCGGGCACCTGGACAAGGATGCGGTCGTCGCCCTGCCGCTGCACGATGGGCTCGGTCGTGCCGAGTTCGTTGACGCGGCGCTCGACCACTTCGATCGACTGCGCCAATGCGGTCGATGTGCGGTACTTGATACCGGCGTCGGTGACGGTGAACTTGAGCAGCCCCGGCTCGGAATCGTCGAGCGACATTTCCTGGATGGAGCCGCCTGTGAACAAGCCGGCTGCGACAGGATCGGTCAAGCTCTTCAACGCTTTCTTGGCGGCATCGAGCTGAGCGGGATCGGTGATGCGGACCTGCAGGGTCTTGCCGGTACCGGCAAGACCCGTATAGCCGATCTTGGCATCGCGCAGCAGTGTGCGGATTTCATCGCGCGTCGTCTCGAGCCGATCCTTGATCAGATCGTTCTGGTTCATCTCCAGCAGGATGTGCGAGCCGCCCTGGAGATCGAGGCCGAGTGTCATCTGCCGCTTCGGCACCCAACTGGGGAGCTGGGCCAGCGTGCTGGCGGGGAACAGATTCGGCGCGGCGAGGACCACTGTGGCGGCCACGGCCAGCCAGATCAGGATCATCTTGAAGCGCGAGAAATAAAGCATATGGCGTCGTCCGTCAGAGCGTGTCCGCGGATCGCTCCGCCTGGAATTTGGTTATTTCTTGGCGTTCTGGTTGGCGACCGGTTCGCCCTTGACGCGCACGTCGGCAATCGTCGAGCGCAGCGCCGTCACCTTGGTGCCGCCACCAAGGTCGATCTCGAGTTCGTTGTCGTCGATCACCTTCGTCACCTTGCCGACGAAACCGCCGCCGGTGACGACCGTGTCGCCGCGGCGAACCGCCGCCAGCATCTCGCCGCGCTTCTTCAGCTGCGTGCGCTGCGGGCGGATGATCAGAAAATACATGATCACGAAAATCAGGACAAACGGCAAAATGCTGATGAACATATCGGGAGAGGCGCCGCCGATGCCTTGGGCGTATGCCGGTGTCACGAACATCGAGGTACTCCTGAATTTTGAAAACAGCCGCCAAACCGTCTTGTGGAATTTGGCGGCCCCTAGAAATTTGGCCGGAATATAGTCGGTAAAGTTGTCAATGCAACTGCGCGACCGGGCAAATCCGCCGCTTTTCCGGCCTGTTTAGCCGTGTTAGAGCAGGATCGCGAAAGGCGCGAGCCGGTTTTCGGAAAAGATCACGTTCGAACAAATGGTTGCAACCGGTTTCGAAACCGCCGGAATCGAACCGGGTCCGCCTGCCACTGCAAAAACCAAAGCAAAAAGACCTGATATGACCGATACCAGCATCGATGCCTTGAACCAGAAACTCGACCGCCTGATCGAAGCGGTCGGCCGCCTCGCTCCGCCGCCGGTCCCTGAAACCGACCTCGACGTGGCCGACTGCTTCGTCTGGCAGGCCGATCCCGGCTATCTGGAGCCGGTGCGCAAGGTCAATCGCGTCGACATTGGCCTGATCCGTGGCGTCGACCGCGTCCGCGACATCCTCGTCGACAACACCGAGCGCTTCGCCGCCGGCTTCGCCGCCAATAACGTCCTGTTGTGGGGCGCGCGCGGCATGGGCAAATCGTCGCTGGTCAAGGC
>NZ_RZSJ01000725.1:0-2700 GCF_003998025.1 Mesorhizobium sp. M8A.F.Ca.ET.021.01.1.1 | reverse complement strand
AACGGGCCGACCTCCTCACCAATGGGCCCATCATCGAGGAACTTGCCGGAAGCGAACAATCGGCCGTCGAGCACATGAATGCCGACCATCTCGACGCGATCGCCATCTATGCCCGTGATTTCGCCAAGGCACCTGGTGATGGCTGGACGATCGCCGGTTTGGACGCCGATGGCATGGATCTGGTGTCGGGGGACAATGTCTGCCGGGTATTCTTCCCGCAACCGCTGGTAAAGGCTTCGGAATTGCGTCCCGCCCTGGTCGAAATGGCCAGGATCGGCAGGGCCGCATCGGAGGCATAAGAGGAAACTAAATTGCATTTGATCAAAAGCAACCCTTGAGATTTGAAAGAAATGTTCTAGGCTTAGCTGTGGTGCTGACTCGTCGGCACCTTCACAAGTGAATTTATGGATTCAGGCACCATTGCCCCCATGGCGCCTCGATGAGCAAACAGCATGGGGCATCAATGGTCTCGACAAAGCTAATCGCGAACGCCGAATCGGCTGCCGAATTTCTGATGCTGATGGGCAACGAAAAACGGCTGTTGATCATGAGCTATCTGATCGACGGTGAAATGTCGGTCGGCGCCATCGCCGAAAAGGTGATGCTCAGCCAATCCGCCCTCTCGCAGCACCTGGCCAAGTTGCGGGCGCTCGACCTCGTGGACACCCGCCGCGATCGTCAGATGATCTACTATTCCTGCAAATCCGATGCGGTGCGCGAACTGCTCGCCGTGCTGGACGGCATCTTCGGCAGCAGCAAGGAAGATCTGTCCCAGATGGCGCAGAGATTGCGCCGCGCCGGGACTTGACCGGACGCTGCCGCGGCCGTTTACCTCGCTGACGATTTCCGGAGCGTGGCTCATGTGTCTTTCGCGGCACACGAGCCACGCTCTTTATTGTTGAGCGGGACATGGACCCAATTCGCATCGACGATCCACGCGACCCACGTGTCGCGGCCTATCTTGATATCCGCGAGCGCGACCTGGCCGGCCGGCAAGGCCGCTTCGTCGCAGAAGGCAAGGTGGTGCTCGACCTGCTTTTGTCGTCGAGCCGCTTCAGCGCCGAATCCATCCTGGTCTTGGAAAACCGGCTTGGCGGCCTGGAGGACATACTGCGCAAGACACGAACGGACCTGCCGGTCTATGTCGTCGCCGGCGCGGTGATGGACGCGATCGCCGGATTCCACATGCATCGCGGCATCCTGGCCATCGGCCGCAAGGAGACACCCCTGCCGTCTGGGTCATTGCTGGATGCCTTGCCCGCTCAAGCCCTGGTCGTGGTGCTTGTCGGCATCGCCAACCATGACAATATGGGCTCGATCTTCCGCAACGCCGCCGCTTTCGGCGCCGATGCGGTGTTGATGGACGCGACATGCTGCGATCCGCTGTACCGCAAGGCGATCCGGGTTTCGGTCGGCGCCGCGCTCAAGATCCCTTTCGCGTCCTTCGCCGACACGGCGGACTTCACGGCGGACCTCGATCGGCGGGGTTACGACCAGTTCGCGCTGTCGCCGCGCGGCCGGATCGACATACGCGATGCACGGCGCGGCGAGCGCCTGGCGCTCTATCTCGGCACCGAGGGCGAAGGCCTGCCCGAAAGCCTGCTTGCCCGCTTGCAAACCGTGCGGATCACCATGTCGAATGGCTTCGACAGCTTGAACGTCGCTGCCGCCTCAGCCATCGCCCTGCATCATTTCTCGCGCTGACGGGCGCCGTCTGAGGCCAAGACGCCGGCAGGCTGCCAGCCCGCACCGCGTCAGTTGGCTTCCGCCTTCTGCAAGGCGCGCACGCGGTCGGCGAGACTGCGGTCGTGGCCGGCGGAGCGGTTGTCCTGCGGTGCCGCCAGCGCCTTGGCGATCGGTGAATCCGGTCCTTCGAGCTTGGCTGTCAGGTGGACGACCTCCGCCGCCAGTTCGTTCATCTGCTCACGCAGCGCGGCGCCATTGCCATTGGTCAAACCCGACGATGCCACAGCGCCGAGATCCGCCTTAAGCCGCTTGTTCTCCCGCGCCAGCGCCGTCAGCCTGGCCTCCAGCCGCTCGCGGTCGCTGTCGAGCTTGGCGATCGCGCGGTCCATGTCGTCGCGCTTGCCTGCCTCGTCATGCCGGTCCGACTCATCGGGCTTGCCAACCAGCCGCAAGGCTGGGGCGCCGTCCTCGGCTTTCGTTTTTTCCCGCAACCGCGCCAACTCCTTTTCGCGCCGATCAAGCTTGTCCTCACGGTCGGCGAGCGTTGCCAGTAGCCGCTCGACCTTCTTGTCGAGTTCGGCGGCCCTTTTCTTTTCGGCCTTCAAGGCATCGCGCGCGGCCTTGCTTTCGGCCGCGATCTCCTGGCCGCGCCGATCCGCTTCCTTGCGCTGGCCACGCAGCAGCGAGATGTCGCTGGCGAGCTTCTGCAATTCGGATTCGCGGGCCACGAGTTCGATCTGGCGGCTGCTGGAGGCAAAACTGGCGTCGTCATACATGCGCTCCAGCTTCTCGAGCTCGAGCGCCCGCCTTTCCAGCTTTCGTTCGGTTTCCTTGAGCCGCTCCGAAAGCTGATGCAATTCCTCTTCGCGCCGCCGCAACGCTTCGCCCTTGGCGCCGAGTTCGGCGAGCGCGTGGTCCTTTTCCGCGCGCTCGACCGCGAGCCCCTTCAGCGCCTCGCGGCCCCGGTTGATCTCGACGAGCTGTTCGGCCACCTTTTCGCGCAGCGTCTTGACG
>NZ_RZSJ01000724.1:0-2702 GCF_003998025.1 Mesorhizobium sp. M8A.F.Ca.ET.021.01.1.1 | reverse complement strand
CGGACCCGGCTTTGGCGTCGGTGAAAAAACCAAGGCGTTCGCGCTCGCGCTGCTCGCGTCGGGCAAGCCAGCGGCCGCCTCCACCGGAATTGACGGCCTGGTCTTCGACGCCGACGCGATCACGAGTTTTCGGGAGGCGCCAGACGTTTTGTTCGAAGCCGCCCGTGGGCCGGACGCGCCGGCGCTGGTGATGACACCTCATGAAGGCGAGTTCGCCAGGCTGTTTCCTGGTATCGCCGACGACAATGCCTCCTCGAAGCTGGACAAGGCACGCTCGGCTGCCGCGAATGCCAATGCCGTCATCGTCTACAAGGGCGCCGATACGGTGATCGCCGCTCCGGATGGCAGGGCGGCGATCAATTCCAACGGCGTGGCCTGGCTTGCCACAGCGGGGTCGGGCGATGTGTTGTCCGGCATCGCGGCCGGACTGCTTGCCCAAGGCATGCCGGCATTCGAAGCGGCCTGCGCGGCGGTCTGGATCCATGCCGAGGCGGGCAGTCGGTTTGGGCCGGGCCTGATCGCCGAGGACTTGCCGCTGGCGCTGGTGCCGGTGCTGCGCGACCTGGTGGCTGCAGGAGACGGGCGCTGATCAACCGCGATGCCCGCGACACCAGTTCACAGCGGAATGTTGTCGTGCTTCTTCCAGGGGTTCTGCATGTCCTTGTTGCGCAGCATGCGAAGCGCCCGGGCGATACGGCGGCGGGTCGAATGCGGCATGATCACCTCGTCGACATAGCCGCGCTCGGCGGCCACGAAAGGCGACAGGAAGCGATCCTCGTAAGCCTTTGTATGGGCAGCGATCTTTTCGCCATCGCCGATGTCCTTGCGGTAGATGATCTCGACCGCGCCTCTGGCGCCCATCACCGCGATCTGCGCCGTCGGCCAGGCATAGTTCATGTCGCCGCGCAGATGTTTTGACGCCATCACGTCATAGGCGCCGCCATAGGCCTTGCGGGTGATGACGGTGATCTTCGGCACGGTCGCCTCGGCATAGGCGAAGAGCAGCTTGGCGCCATGCTTGATCAGGCCGCCATATTCCTGCGCGGTACCCGGCAGAAAGCCGGGAACATCGACGAAGGTGACGATTGGGATTGAAAAACAGTCGCAGAAGCGCACGAAGCGTGCCGCCTTGCGGCTGGCGTCGGAATCGAGCACACCCGCCAGCACCATTGGCTGGTTGGCGACAAAGCCGACCGTGCGGCCCTCGACCCGGCCGAAACCGGTGACGATATTCTTCGCAAAGCTCTGCTGGATCTCGAAGAAATCGCCCTCGTCGGCGACCTTCAGGATCAATTCCCTGATGTCATAGGGCTTGTTGGCGTTGTCGGGGATCAGCCGGTCGAGCGACATGTCATGATCGGTGACCGACTGGTAGCATTCGATCTCGGGAATCTCTGATGTGTTGGAAGCCGGTAGCAGGTCGATCAGCCGGCGCATCTGCAGGAGTGCTTCGACGTCATTGTCATAGGCGCCATCGGCGATCGAGGATTTCGTCGTGTGAACGGAAGCACCGCCGAGGCTCTCGGCTGTCACCGTCTCGTTGGTCACGGTCTTCACCACGTCCGGCCCGGTGACGAACATGTAGGAAGTGTCGCGCACCATGAAGATGAAATCGGTCATGGCCGGCGAATAGACGTCACCGCCGGCACAAGGGCCCATGATGACGGAGATCTGCGGTATGACGCCCGAAGCGAGCACGTTGCGCTGGAAGATTTCGGCATAGCCGCCGAGTGCCGCCACGCCTTCCTGGATGCGCGCCCCGCCGGCATCGTAGAGGCCGATGATCGGCGCACGGTTGCGCAGCGCCATCTCCTGCACCTTGATGACCTTTTCGGCATGGGCTTCCGACAGCGAGCCGCCGAACACTGTGAAATCCTTGGCGAAGAGATAGACCGGGCGGCCATTGACCGTACCCCAGCCCGTGACGACGCCATCGCCTGCGATCTTGGTCTTCTCCATGCCAAAATCGGTCGAGCGATGCTCGACATACATGTCGAACTCCTCGAACGAGCCTTCGTCGAGGAACACCTCAATGCGTTCGCGCGCGGTGAGCTTGCCCTTCTTGTGCTGGGCGTCGATGCGGGCCTGGCCGCCACCCACGCGGGCGATGTCGCGCCGCCGCTCGAGTTCCTTCAGCACGTCCTTCATCGCTCGGTCCCCAGAAAACGGAAGCTGCGTTTGTGGTAATGATGCCCGACGGGGAGCGCAAGCGTCGGCTTTTTGGTCCGTTTTTGTTGCGCTGCAACATGGACCCCTTGCATTTCGGGGCGAACTCAGCCATATGCAGCGGCATAGGCGCTTGGGCCGGACTCACCGGCCTTCTCGACGAATGAGACTGGTTGCGTCTGTTTTCCCTCTTTCCGGTATATCGGCCCCTCTTTCCGGTACATCACAAAGTGGCGAAAAAGCCCCGTGGCATGATGCCTGCGGGCACGACAGCGCAGCCGCGCGGACAATCCTGTCCGCCGCCTTGTCGTTCCATGACAGTTTATCCGACGGCAGGTTGCGCCCTGCCGCCATTGATGTTTGCGGCCAGAGGCCGCGTGAAAGAAGATTATTTTGACCAACGAAAACACTTTGCCCGGCAATGAAACCGCGGAACTCTCCGGTTTCGCGGCGCTGGGAATTACGGGTGCGCTGCTCAAGGCAACCCACAATGCCGGCTTCGCCGAACCGAAGCCGATCCAGATGCAGGCGATCCC
>NZ_RZSJ01000723.1:0-2706 GCF_003998025.1 Mesorhizobium sp. M8A.F.Ca.ET.021.01.1.1 | reverse complement strand
GACAAGGACCTCGTCAAGAAGCTCGAAAACGCCTCGGCGCTGAAAGGCGACGAGGACCGGCCCGTTTCGGGTTCGCTCGGGCTGATGGCCAAGGCGCGCGGCGACCGCGAACAGCTGGTCGCCGCACTTTATGCCGATGCCCGCTATGAAGGCGTCGTCACCATCACCATCGACGGCAAGCCGCTCGACGAACTGCCTCCGGATGCCGAATTCAAGGGGCCGCAGCCTATCCCTGTGGCGATCAATATCGCCACAGGCCCCAAATTCACCCTTGGCGACATCCGGCTGGAGGGCGACGCGGCGGGGCTGATGAGCGCCGATTATGGGCTGATATCCGGCGGCGACGCCGGATCGGGCGCGGTGCTCAAGGCCGAGGCGCTGATCGTGCGGACGCTGAAGGAGCAGGGCAGGCCGCTGGCCAAGGTGACCGACCGGCATATCGTCGCCGACCATGCCACATCGACGCTCGATGTGACGCTGACGGTCGCAGCCGGGCCGGTCGCCGGCTATGGCGCGACCACCGTGGAAGGCACCGAGAAGGTCGACAGGGACTTCACCGAATACATGACCGGGCTGAAGCGCGGCAGGCAATACTCGCCACAGGAGATCAGCGACGCGCGCGACAGGCTGCTGGCGCTCGAGGTCTTCAACAGCGTGACGTTCAAGGAAGCCGACAAGCTCGACGCCGACGGCAACATTCCGATCGGCGTCCAGGTCAGCGAGCGCAAGCCGCGCTTTTTCGGCCTTGGCGGCACCTTCTCGAACACCGAGGGGCTTGGCCTCGAGGGCTACTGGGGGCACCGCAACCTGTTTGGCCGCGCGGAAAAGCTGCGCATCGACGGCGCCATCAGCGGCATCGGCAGCAACAATCTGTCCGAACTGAACTACAATGCCGGCATCATGTTCGAGAAACCCGGCGTGATCGGACCGGCGTCGAAGTTCTTCGCCAGCGTCAAGACCGTGCTCGAGCATCCGGATGCGTACGACCATTTCTCGGTCAAGGGCAGCACCGGCCTGTCCTACGAACTCGACAAGAAGCAGACCGTGTCGGCCGAGGTGGCGCTCGATTATTCGCGCATCCATGACGCCTTCGGCAAGCACACCTACCTGATCGCCAGCATTCCGCTGCAATATGTCTATGACAACAGGGACAGCAGGTTGAACCCGACCAGGGGCTTCAGGGTGCTCGCCTATGCCGAGCCGAGCTACGACATACTGAGTGGTGCGGCCTTCCTCAAGCTGAAGGGCGAGGGATCGGCCTATCAGTCGCTGGATACCGCGTCGAAATTCGTGCTGGCTGAGCGTGTCGCCATCGGCTCGATCGTCGGTACCGGGCTGCAGAACGTCCCGGCCGACCGGCGCTTCTATTCCGGCGGCGGCGGCTCGGTGCGCGGCTATACCTATCAGGGCATCGGCCCCAAGGATTTCACCGGCCAGCCGATCGGCGGCCTGTCCTTCTTCGAGACCTCGGTGGAGATGCGCATCGCCGTCACCGACACGATCGGGATCGTGCCCTTCGTCGATGCCGGCACGGTATCGACGAAGTCGGTTCCCAACTTCTCCGACGTCAAGGTCGGCGCCGGTGTCGGCCTGCGCTATGTCACGCCGTTCGGGCCGTTGCGCATCGACGCGGCCGTGCCGCTCAACCGTGATCCCGGCGACCCGCATTTCGGCATCTATGCCGGCATTGGCCAGGCCTTCTGACGATGAAAACGGTCTGGCGCATCCTTCGCATTGTCCTCTACACGCTGCTGATCATGGTCGCGGGCGCGATCGGCGCGCTCGTCGTGCTGACCAAGACCGAGCGTGGGCGCGACAATCTCGCCGGCATCATCTCGCGGCTCGCCTCGAGCGAGGATCGCAAGGTCACCGTCAGCGGCATCGACGGCATCTGGTCGGGTAATCTCAGCGTCGACCATGTCGTGCTTGAGGATCGCGAGGGCGCCTGGCTGGTGGCGCGCAAGGTGGCCGTCGACTGGTCGCCGACGGCGCTGCTGTCGAAAAGCTTCAGCGCCGACCGGATCGCCGCCGGGCGCATCGAACTGGCGCGCCTGCCGGTGGCCGGTTCGCAGCCGCCGGCGCAGGGCGGCACGACGACTCTGCCTGTCTCCATCGACATCAAGCAGATCGACCTGCCGGAAATCGCGCTCGGCGAGCAACTGGCCGGCAGCGGTATCGCCGAGCTCGCAGCCAAGGGAATGCTCAAGGCCGATGCCGCGCCACTGGCGGTCCAGACGGTGCTCAACGTCACCCGTCACGACGGCAAACAGGGCAATGTCGATGCCAATATCCATTTCGCACCCGCCGACAACAAGCTGGACCTCGACCTCAAGGCGTCGGAGCCGGCCGGCGGCATCATTGCCAACCTGCTCAAGCTGCCGGATGCGCCGCCGGTCGATATCGTCGTTTCGGGCAGCGGACCGCTTGCCAACTGGAGCGGTGTCGGCACTTTCCTCGTCGACCATCGGATCGTCACCCAACTTACCGGCCGCCACCAGCTCACCGACAAGGGCAATCATGTCGAGGCCAAGGGCGACGGCGATTTTGCGCGCTTCCTGCCGGAAAACCTGAAGCCGCTGTTTGCCGGCAAGACCAGCTTCGATGTCGCGGGCACAGCCACATCGGCGGGCGGCATCAGCATCGACCGGGCCAGCATCGAGAGCGATGCGGTACATGGCACCGCCGCCGGCATTGCCGATCCTGCCG
>NZ_RZSJ01000722.1:0-2711 GCF_003998025.1 Mesorhizobium sp. M8A.F.Ca.ET.021.01.1.1 | reverse complement strand
CGCGTGCGCCAGACAAAAGGCTTTTGTCGGCGGCGCGCAAGCACGAGATCATGCTCGACTTGCGCGAAGGCTTCTTTCGCGCCTGTGCGCTGCTGTGCGCGGGGCTGTTCGTCTATCGCGGCGTCTATCAGCTTCTCGAGGATCCGACCCGGCTCAACACCGCGCTGGTGGCGATTTCCGAGATACTCACCTTCACCTGGCTGCTTCTGTCGCGGCGTCCGGTCACGCGTGACTGGAATCTGCTTACCGTCATCGTTTCGGTGACAGCCAGTTTTGGCGTTGCGTTGATCAGTCTCAAGCCAGGCATTGCGCTGATTCCTCTCTACGTCGCCGCGCCGTTACAGATCATCGCATTGTTGTTCGTTATCTGGGGCAAGATCTCGCTGGGGCGCTCTTTTGCGATCCTGCCGGCCAATCGCGGTGTGATGACGGGCGGTGCCTATCGGCTGGTGCGGCATCCGATCTATGCCGGCTACCTCGCCGGCCATGTGCTCTACCTCCTGTCGGCCTTTTCCTTCCACAATCTCGCTGTCTATGCGGTCATCACCTACATGCAGCTGTATCGAATCCTGCGCGAGGAGGCCTTGCTGGCCGCCGGGCCGGAGTATCGCGCTTACATGGAACATGTACACTATCGGCTGTTCTACCGGTTATTCTGAAGGCCAGGCTGTGAGGGTTGGCCAACAGGCTCCTCAGCGTCCAGTGGTCGGAGCTGCTCCCTAGGCGAGGGCGCTGTAGCTCGGCGCTTCGGTCGGCGGCAGCAACGGCGCGAATGCCGTGGCCGGCGCCAATATCGGAGATTCGGGCGGCATCAACGCCGGGCTCGGTGCCAATGCTGGTGGAACAGGCGGTATCAACGCGGGGCTTGGCGCCAATGTTGGCGGTACTAGTGGTGTCGGCGTCGGCGTGGGCATCGGCAACGTAACCAATCCCAGCAACCCGTCGAACGTGGGCATATCGCCCAACCCTAGCCAGCTCAACGTTCCGCGTGCCGTGGCCCAGGTGTCGAGCTCCCAGCTGAGGCGCATGAAGAAGCGCTGCGTCGACGTTCTCGGCAGCGAGGGGACTTATGACCGCGACCTGCGCCAGCTCTGCCTGCTGATCGCACGCCGCTGAGGTTGAAGGAGGCTGCGGAACCAGCCCTGAGGCTTTGACCGCACTCTCCTGGCCTCCGACCGGTCGGAAAGCCGCCGTCCAGGCGGGCTTTCTGCTTTGCGGGCTGGATGCTCCGTAGCCGGGATGGCCCGGGGGAACGCCAGCTCCCCTAAAACGTTCATACCTTACAACATCTGAAATAGCGCGATGTTGAAACGGCGCGAAAGCGCGCATTTAGGAGCTGGGAAAGTCATGGGTCTCGGAACAATACTTATCATCATTCTAATCCTCGCGCTGCTTGGCGGCTTCAGCGGTATCGGTGGTGGTCCGTTCTACGGAACCGGTTATTATGGTGGCGGTGGTCTCGGACTTGTGCTGATCATCATCATCATTCTTGTCGTCCTGGGCCGCATTTAGCAGTTCGATCACGGGAGCAATCGCGATCGCGTGACCGCGCTTACGTTGCCGAGCACCGGATTGTGATGCATCAGGCATTTCGCGGGGTTCAGGTATGGTGATCGCGGTCCACACCTCCCGTAAAACAAGAGGAGAGGGTCCACCCCTTCATCCTCCCCAAGGCCCGCTCCGGCTTCCCGGAGCGGGCCTTTTTTCGTCAAAGCGGTTCCTCGAAGGGCGGCTCCGGGCGAATTGCGATGAAGCGTCCCTGCGCTGGTGGTTGACAGAATTGGCTTGGCACGGTCATCGAGGACCAGTTCGTCGCCGTGTTCACTGGCCGCTCGGGGAAGCACTGTCCTTCTTCCTGCTCGCCGTCGTGCTGGTCATCCTGGCGGTGGCTTCGCCGCTGCTGCGGAGGGTGGCGTGATGGCGACGACGCGCATCCTCGAATGGCTGGGTCGCCTCTATGTCGGGCTGCTGCTCGCCTTCCTTTATTTGCCTATCATCATGGCGCTGATGTCGTTCAACGTCTCGCCCTTCTATCAGCTGCCGTTCGAATGGACGACCGAGTGGTACGCCTCGCTGTGGCAGAACGACCAGCTGATCGCGGCGACCTGGAACAGCATCGAGATCGCGGTCATCACCACGATCATTTCAACCGTGCTCGGCTCGGCGGCGTCGCTGGCGCTCTTTCGTCATGAGTTTCGTGGCAAGAAATTCCTGCAGGCGCTGCTGTTTCCGCCGATCGCCATTCCTTGGCTGATCACCGGCACGGCGATGCTGATCTTCTTCTTCGGCGTCGGGCGCGGCCTGTTCGCCATCCTGCTCGGCCATGTCGCGCTGGCCAGGGGCAGGCTGGGCCGTGCGGCCCGAGCGCATCCGCATTGCCGCCGATGCCGGGCCCGTGGATGCCGCCAATGTCAACATGCTCGAGGGGCAGGTGTCGAAGTCCATCTTCGCCGGCAATAACAGCACCTATTTCGTCGAGCGCGCCGGACAGACGCTGAAGGTCATCGTGCAAAATACCGGTGCCGACAGGCTGGCGGAGGGGCAGGATGTGGTGCTGCGATGGTCGCCGGAGAGCACGGTGTTGATTGGCGGTTAGGATGCAGTCGACGATTGGGATGGTTGGTGTTCCTTGGCGCCCCCCTCTGCCCTACCGGACATCTCCCCCACGAGGGGGGAGATTGACTGTCATCGCCGGTTTCGCAAATCTCTCA
>NZ_RZSJ01000721.1:0-2719 GCF_003998025.1 Mesorhizobium sp. M8A.F.Ca.ET.021.01.1.1 | reverse complement strand
AATAAAATAGAGAAGGCCTGCCGGGCGGTTTGCGCGGCAGGCCTTCAGCACGGGGTACACACGATCTACTTTGCTCCAGCCCAGGATCCAACGCCATTGCGAATGCCGGTCTTGGCGTCGGAAGCTTCCGGCCAGCCGATATCTTTCTGCAACTCGATCGGCAGGGAACGGATGGCGCGTTCGGTCTGGTAGCGGGCGCGGGCCGCGTTGAATTCGGTCGCGATGCGGCCGAGGGACGACAGGATAGACATTTCGATCTCCTTTGCAGCGGCGCGGGAGGCGCCGGCAATGCGTTACGTCAGGTCTGTTTCAGCTTCATTTCATGCCGAATGCAGGTCTGCGTCGTGGTCGTTTGGTGACCGCTTTTGGCAGCATGCTGCTTCGATGGAGTTGACTATGCTCCTGATCTGATGTTCAATCAAACGAAATGGAATGATGCTTTGTATCAGAAAAATTGAAGGCTGATCGACATGAACGCGCCGCTCAATCATCCGCTGCCGCTGCTCGACCTCGACGTTTTGCGCACTTTCGTGGCGATTGCCGAGACCGGCAGTTTCACCACTGCGGCCAATGCGGTGTTCCGCACGCCGTCGGCCGTCTCCATGCAGATCAAGAAGCTGGAGGATATTCTCGGCCGCTCGGTGTTCGCGCGCGATGCGCGTTCGGTAACGCTGACCACGGACGGCGAAATGCTGCTCGGTTATGCCCGCCGGCTTTTGTCGATCAACCGCGAGGTGGTGTCGAAGTTCATCATCCCCGATATTGTCGGCGTTGTGCGGCTGGGCTCCCCCGATGACTATGGCGAGCGCGTGCTGCCGCATGTGCTGAAACGTTTCGCGCAGTCGCATCCCTCGATCGCCGTCGACGTCACCATCGACCAGAGCAGCAATCTGCGCCGCCGCATGGACGACCGGGCGCTCGACATCACGCTGTTGACGAACTCGTACAAGACCAGCGCGCTCGGCGCCGAGGTGCTTTTGACCGAGCCGATCGTGTGGGCCGGCGCCAAGGGTGGCTGCGCGCATCTGCGCGAACCTTTGCCGGTTTCGCTTTGGGAAGAAGGCTGCGCCTGGCGGGCCGGTGCGCTCGAGGCATTGGGCCGCGAGGGCCGCAATTACCGCGTCGCTTACATGAGCGCCCATACGGCCGGCCAGCGCGCCGCCATCATGGCCGACCTCGCGGTCGCGCCGCTGCCGCGTTCGTTCCTCGGCAATGACATGGTCGAACTCTGCCCGAAGGACGGCATGCCCGATATCGGCACTTACAATCTTGCCATGGTGGTGGCGCCGGACGCCAGCGCGCCGGTCAAGGCCGTCGCCGACCACATCCGCGCGACCTTCGAAGTGTTCCGGGAAACCGGCAAGTTCTGATTATCCGGGATACCCGGACTGGAGGTGCTGCTCTGCGGCCTCCGCGGAGGGCGCCTTGAACCTTGCCGCCGTGCCTTGAACGATCGGCGAAGAGCTCTCGCGCAGGAAAGCAACGATGTGTTGGCGCGCGCGCCGCGCTTCGGGCATGTCAATCAGCGGCCAAACGTGGAACATGCCTTCCTCGTAGACCAGCTCCACCTCGACACCGGCGGCGCGGGCTTTTTGTGCGAAGATCAGATTGTCGGGTGTGAGAAGATCGCGGGAGCCCGTCAGGAGCAATGTCTTCGGCAACACCGACAGATCGCCATAGACCGGGCTGATGCGCCAGTCTGCCGGATCCATGCCGGCACTATAGAGCCGGATTGCCTCCCGCCCACCGGCAATGCCCAACCATGGGTCGTTTCGCTCCGCCTCGAACACTTCGGGGTTTGCGAGCGAGACGTCGAGCCCGGGTGAAATCAGCACATGGCGCGAGGGTAGGGGCAGGCCCTCTTCCGCCGCCATCATGGTCAGTACCACCGCCATGTTGCCACCCGCGGAATCGCCCATGAAGATGATCTCTTCCGCCTCCGTCTCCTCGATCATCTGGCGATAGACATTGCCGACCATGCCGAACATGGCGTGGAAATCGTGTTCCGGTGCGATGGGATAGATCGGCACGGTGATGCCGTAGCCCAGCCGGTCGGCCATGTCGGCGATCAGATACCAGTGATAGGGCGTGATCTCAAAGACATAGGCGCCGCCGTGCAGGTAGAGAATTCGCTTGTGCTCTCCGGCCCGGGGGGCGATTTCGTAGACCGGGAAACCGTCCACGCTGCGCGTCTGGATGTCGTAACGCTGCTGCAGCGCGGCCGGTGGATGGTGATCCTCGGTTTTGCGCGCGGCCGCGATCCAGCGCCGCAAGTTTTCCGGGCTGGAAAAGGCCTGCTTGCGGCTGTGCCTGAGCACGAAGGATACGACGTGGCTTTTCAAACTTGGCATGCGGAGACACGAACTTCGGCGGCAGCCGACTAAGAGATTTCCCCCTCCAAGCGAAGATCGTACCTTGGCCGAAAATGTCAAGATTTACGCTGTGCCCACACGCTGGTGTGATCCGCGCGCTGTCGTCGGCGCCGCGGCAAAAGCGCCGCGCGCAATCGGTTGCTGGTGGCCACCGGGGATGTGCGAGATCCCCGGCGGATGCCGAGCAATTTGCATTTGTCGGCGAACGTCATCAGCGCGTCGTACCCAGAAGCAGCGAGGCGAGCGTCACCTGCGGATCGTTCGGCGGCGATGCCGGCCAGCCGATGTCCTTCTGGACATGCGCCGGCAAGCTGTTCAGCGCGCGGATCACACCAGCGTGTGGGCAC
>NZ_RZSJ01000720.1:0-2734 GCF_003998025.1 Mesorhizobium sp. M8A.F.Ca.ET.021.01.1.1 | reverse complement strand
AAGCGCTGTACCGCTCCGATTTGCGCGGATCCGCGCTTCTGATCGTCTGCCTGTGGGCGACGATCCTCTTCGTCCTCCTCATGACTTGGCCACACATTCCCCAGGGCGGCATCAAGGCCGTCGTAGCCCTGGCCGCCGCCGCGGTGCTCATCTTCAACACGGCGGCCATCCTGGCGATGGTCAAACACTACAAGGAAGACAAGGAGTTCATCTACGGGCTCGACATCAAGAACGCCGACGCGTCCCGCAACCGCAAGTCCTGAGGGGAGAAACAATGTCCCGCTACACGCCGCCGGAGCAGAGCAAGGCCGGGCAAGTCTTCGACATCGCCGTTGTCGTGGTCGCCATCTTCGTGGCACTGTGGCTACCGCTGAAGCTTGGTCTTGCCGGGGCCGCAAAATCCATCGATGCACTCGATGCCAAGACCTGGGAAGCGCTCGGGCAGAATCCGACCATGGCCTCGATCTGGGAAAAGCTCGGCTATACGCCGGAGACCGCGCACGACATCATCCAGAACCGGTTCCACTACATCATCGACTGGCCGACATTGATCATCATGGCGGCCGTCCTGATCGGTTATTTCGTGTTCCTGTTCCGGGCATCCGACCGCGAATATCGCGATGTCATCAACGAGAAGTTCGACGACAAATAGAGTTTGGCGACGAAGAATTTGGGGACACGATCATGTGGGTGGCACTCTCTTACGCATGCTGGGGCATCTCGATCGTGCTCGCGCTGTGGATGCTCTACGACTGGTTCAAGATCGATACAAACTACTCCGAGGACGTTCTGACCTCGTCGCGTGAAGGCGAGCTTGAAGCCGCTTCCGAAAAACACCGGATCTGAGTGGGGATTGATCGATGA
This sequence comes from Mesorhizobium sp. M8A.F.Ca.ET.021.01.1.1, assembly GCF_003998025.1. Lineage (NCBI taxonomy): Bacteria > Pseudomonadati > Pseudomonadota > Alphaproteobacteria > Hyphomicrobiales > Phyllobacteriaceae > Mesorhizobium > Mesorhizobium sp. M8A.F.Ca.ET.021.01.1.1. The sequence goes on along the minus strand of NZ_RZSJ01000720.1, from coordinate 1,870 downwards.
CGGTCGCGCTTGAAAACAACATCACCACCACAATTCACGGCGACCGGGTATCGCTGCTTCGGGTGCTCGGCCCGGCCCATGTCTGGGCGCTCGGTGTCGGCATCGTTCTGGTCGGCGAGTTCACCGGCTGGAATTTCTCGGCCGACAAGGGCGGCGCGCTGGCGGCCCTGATCGTGTGCTGGGTCGTCGGACTGCTCTACACCTCGGTGGCCATGATCGATTCCGAGGTGACGTCGACTGTCGCCGCCGCCGGCGGGCAGTATGCGCAGGCCAAGCACATCGTGGGCCCGCTGATGGCGTTCAACGTCGCGCTGTTCCTGGTCTTTGCCTACACGATGCTGGAAGTATCCGACGCCATCCTGCTCGGCGATACGATCGTCGCCAAGGCCGGAGTCGAAGGGCTAACCCACAATTCCTTCATCGCCGCCACCATCGTGGTGCTGGCCTGGCTCAACTATCGCGGCGTGTTGATGACGCTCAACGTCAATTTCGTCATCACGGCAATCGCCTATGTCTCGATCGTCGTCCTGTTCTTCTCGGTCAGCCCGTGGACGCAAGGCGCGGTGCTGAAGCTCAACGAACTGGTCACTCCAGGAAACGCGCTGCCCTATGGCTGGATCGGCGTCATTGCCGCCTTCCAGTTCGGCATCTGGTATTATCTCGGCATCGAAGGCACAACGCAGGCGGCCGAAGAAGTGCGCTCGCCCGCACGCTCGCTGCCCTACGGCACGATGGCCGGCATGATCACGCTACTGATCGCCGCCGCCATGACCTGGTATGTCTGCGCCTCGCTGATGCCCTGGGAATATCTCGGCATCACCTATTATCCGCTGTGGGATGCCGGCAAGCTGACCGGAAGCCCGCTGCTCGAGAACCTTCTGTTCATAGCAACGCTGCTCGCCGCGCTTGCCTCGGCAAACGGCTGCATCAACGACGCGGCGCGCGCCTGGTTCTCGCTCGGCCGCGACCGCTATCTGCCGAGCTGGTTCTCGGCGGTGCATCCGAAATACCGCACGCCCTACCGCTCGATCCTGTTCCTGCTGCCGATCGCGCTGGCCTTCGCCTTCATCGCCGATCTCAACCAGGCGATCACCTTCTCGATCCTGTCGGGGGTCCTGCAGTACACTTTCATGAGCATCAACATCATGATGTTCCGCAAGAAGTGGCCGCTGGGGTCGATCCGCCGCGGCTACACGCACCCCTTCCATCCGCTGCCGGCAATCGTGCTGTTCTGCCTGTGCGTGGTGACCTTCTTCGCCATCTTCCTCGGCTTCGGCTCGCAGTTGATCGCCATGGTCGCCTTCTATTTCCTGATTTCGCTGTGGTTCCACTTCTACCGCTACAAATTCGTGCGGCGTGGCGACCAGTTCACCATGCCGTGGCCGAAACCGCAGGGCTATTGATAGGAGTAGGCCCGTCCAGGACCTGGATGGGCCTTGCACGATAAAATGTCCGAGGTGACATCAGCACTGCTTGCCGGGGCAATTGTCCTGGCTCTCGTCCTTCACTTTGCGTGGCTGGCACGCCGCAGCCGCGACAGGGCCTCGGCCGCGCTCGCCGCCGACGAGGCCAGCATTCGCACCATCGTCGCGGACGCTGCCAATGTCTCGGAGGGCACGGCAGGTGTTTTGACCTGGGAAGGATCGTGGAACGGCCAACATGTCCAGTTGCGCACCATCGTCGATACGCTGGCGACACGAAAGCTCCCCGCGCGCTGGCTGTCGGTGTCCATTACCGAAAAGGTCGCGGTGCCAGCCGTTTTCGACATGATGATGCGGCCGGGCTCGCCGACGACATTCTCCAATTTCGACCATCTGGACCATACGCTGCCGAAAGCTCCGGGATTTCCAGCCGAAGCGGTGCTGCGGAC
>NZ_RZSJ01000071.1:0-16473 GCF_003998025.1 Mesorhizobium sp. M8A.F.Ca.ET.021.01.1.1 | reverse complement strand
GGTGAAGACGAGGCGGCCGCCTGTCGGCGCCTCGCCCGGTACGCTGATCGCCGATCCGGCGGCGCGGCGCTCCGAATTGCGGCTGACCTTGATCTCGCCGCAGAAATTCAAGACCATCGAGAATGCCAGCATCGACGATGTCAAGGCCAATTGCCGGAAATGGCCCGTCATCTGGCTCGACTGCACCGGCCTCGCCAACATCCAATTGATCGAGGAGATCGGCCGCATCTTCAGCCTGCATCCGCTGGCGCTGGAGGATGTTGTCAACACCGGCCAGCGGCCGAAAGTCGACTTCTTCGAGGATCACGCCTTCGTCGTCGTGCGCATGATCGACGATGTCACGTCGCATCGTTACGAGCAGATCGCTCTCTTCCTCGGCGAGAACTTCGTCGTCACCTTCCAGGAGCGCGAGGGCGATCCCTTCGATCCCGTGCGCAAGCGTATCGAGAGTTCGGCGCCCAACCGCTTGCGCACACGCGGCGCCGACTATCTCGCCTACGCGCTGATCGACGCCATCGTCGACAGCTATTTTCCGCCGATCGAGGCTGCCGGCGACCTGGTCGACAGCATCGAGGACCAGATGCTGCATTCGACGCACAAGCACCAGATGCGGCAGCTGCACGAATTGCGGCGCGATGCCAATGTCCTGAAAGGCGTGCTGTGGCCGATGCGCGATGCACTGGCGACGCTGATCCGCAACGATGTGTCCTATGTCAGAGCTGAAACCAAGGTCTTCCTCAACGACACGCTCGACCATTCGCTCAGGCTGATCGAGCTGGTCGAGACCCAGCGCGACATGCTGACCGGGCTGATCGAGATGCACCTGTCGCTGAGCCAGGCGCGCACCAACGACGTCATCAGCTACCTCACCATCGTCTCGGTCATCTTCATGCCGCTCACCTTCCTGGTCGGCGTCTGGGGCATGAACTTCAGTCCCGACGCCTCGCCATGGAACATGCCGGAGCTGCGATCCTACTATGGTTATCCGGCGGCACTTGTCTTCATGCTGCTCGTCGCTATCGGGCTGATCGCCTTCTTCAGATGGAAGAAGTGGCTTTAGCCACGGCGAAAGGCTTCTTTCATGCCGCAAAAGCCGCGACAAAGCCGGCTTGTGAATTGGGCTGGTGTTTTTCGGGGAATTGCACTATATGCGCCGCAGCATAGCGCCTTGACGCTTTGCACGCACGGCCCCTGCTGGACGACATCCCGGCTGTGGGCGACCCGTTTCCTCAAACAGATAAGGAAAAACACGATGTCGATTACTGCCGAGCGCAAACAGGAATTGATGGGTGAATTCGCAACCGCCAAGGGCGATACCGGGTCTCCGGAAGTCCAGGTGGCCATCCTTTCCGAGCGCATCAAGAACCTGACCGACCATTTTAAGGACCACAAGAAGGATAACCATTCCCGCCGTGGTCTGCTCGCTCTCGTGTCCCAGCGCCGCAGCCTGCTTGATTATCTCAAGCGCAAGGACGACGCGCGCTATCAGACACTGATCGAGAAGCTCGGTCTGCGCCGTTGACGAATTGACCGGCGGACTTTCTTCGGAAAGTCCGCCGGTCACGCATTCTGCCAGCCGTGTCGGCTGGCCAGACCCGGTTTCGAGCGTGCAGAGGGCCACTCGAAACCGCCCATGGACGGTCATGGGGCAGGATTGCAGGACGCTCGTGCGCGCTCGTCGCGCCTAAATCATCCGAGCTTCCCGTTGTCTTGCCCGTGGCTGCCCGAGAAAGGAAGCCAGGGAAAGGGCATCCGCGCACCGTGAAACGGCGCGCCCCTTTCCGCTTATTAAGGACAAGACATGTTCAATCACCACAAAGTGGAAATCGAATGGGGCGGCCGTCCGCTCATCCTGGAAACCGGCAAGATCGCGCGCCAGGCCGATGGCGCTGTGCTCGCCACTTATGGCGAGACCAAGGTGCTGGCCACCGTCGTTTCGATGAAGGAGCCGAAGCCCGGCCTCGATTTCTTTCCGCTGACCGTCAACTACCAGGAAAAGACCTATGCCGCCGGCAAGATCCCGGGCGGCTATTTCAAGCGTGAAGGCCGTCCGAGCGAAAAGGAAACGCTGGTTTCCCGCCTCATCGACCGCCCGATCCGCCCGCTCTTCGCCGACGGCTACAAGAACGACACGCAGATCGTCGTCACCGTCGTGCAGCACGATCTCGAAAATGATCCGGACATCCTGTCGATCGTCGCCACCTCGGCGGCCCTGACGCTCTCCGGCGTTCCGTTCATGGGCCCGGTCGGCGGCGCCCGCGTCGGTTACATCAACGGCGAATATGTGCTGAACCCGCATGTCGATGAGATGCAGGAATCCAAGCTCGACCTCGTTGTCGCCGGCACCGCCGACGCCGTGCTGATGGTCGAGTCGGAAGCCAAGGAACTTGGCGAAGAGCTGATGCTCGGCGCCGTCATGTTTGGCCACAAGGGTTTCCAGCCGGTCATCGACGCCATCATCAAGCTGGCCGAAGTTGCAGCCAAGGAACCGCGCGACTTCACCGCGCCGGATTATTCCGCGCTTGAGGCCGAGATGCTGAAGATCGTCGGCGACGAGCTCAGCAATGCCTACAAGAACGTCGACAAGCAGAAGCGTTACGCCGCGGTCGACGCCGTCAAGGCGAAGGTCAAGGCCGCGTTTGCCCCCGCTGAAGGCGAGGACGCAAAGTACACCTCCGAACAGATCGGCTCGGTATTCAAGGAGCTCCAGGCCAAGGTCGTGCGCTGGAACATTCTCGACACCGGCTCGCGCATCGATGGCCGCGACCTGAAGACGGTTCGCAAGATCGTTTCCGAAGTCGGCGTCCTGCCGCGCACCCATGGTTCGGCCCTGTTCACCCGCGGCGAGACCCAGGCGCTGGTCGTCGCCACGCTCGGCACCGGCGAGGACGAGCAGTATGTCGATTCCCTGACCGGCATGTACAAGGAGAAGTTCCTCCTTCACTACAACTTCCCTCCCTATTCCGTCGGTGAGACCGGCCGCATGGGTTCGCCGGGCCGCCGCGAAATCGGCCACGGCAAGCTCGCCTGGCGCGCCATCCGTCCGATGCTGCCCTCCGCTGACCAGTTCCCCTACACGCTGCGCGTCGTCTCGGAGATCACCGAGTCCAACGGTTCGTCGTCGATGGCCACCGTCTGCGGTACCTCGCTGGCGCTGATGGATGCCGGCGTGCCGCTGGCCAAGCCGGTTGCCGGCATCGCCATGGGCCTGATCAAGGAAGGCGAGCGCTTCGCCGTGCTCTCCGATATCCTTGGGGACGAAGATCATCTCGGCGACATGGACTTCAAGGTCGCCGGCACCGAAGGCGGCATCACCTCGCTGCAGATGGACATAAAGATCGATGGCATCACCGAGGAGATCATGAAGATCGCCCTTGGCCAGGCCAAGGACGGCCGCCTGCACATCCTCGGCGAAATGGCCCATGCCCTGACCGGCGCCCGTCCCGAACTCGGCGAGTTCGCGCCGCGCATCGAGGTCATGCACATCCCGACCGACAAGATCCGCGACGTCATCGGTTCGGGCGGCAAGGTCATCCGCGAGATCGTCGAGAAGACCGGCGCCAAGATCAACATCGAGGACGACGGCACGGTCAAGATCGCTTCCTCGAACGCCAAGGAGATCGAGGCGGCCAAGAAGTGGATCCACACCATCGTCGCCGAGCCGGAAGTCGGAGAAATCTACGAAGGCACGGTCGTCAAGACCGCCGACTTCGGCGCCTTCGTCAACTTCTTCGGTCCGCGTGACGGCCTCGTCCACATCTCGCAGCTCGCCAACGACCGGGTCGCCAAGACCTCGGACGTCGTCAAGGAAGGCGACAAGGTCTGGGTCAAGCTGATGGGCTTCGACGAGCGCGGCAAGGTTCGCCTGTCGATGAAGGTCGTCGACCAGGCCACCGGCAAGGAAATCGCCCGCGACAAGAAGACCGAAGGCGAAGAAAACGCCGCCTGATCGGTCCGACGGAAAAACGAGGCGGGCGCGGCTTAGGTCGCGCCCGTTTTTGTTTATGGAGCACGGCTATGTCCGCTGAAGCGCTGAAGACGCTTTTTCACCCGTTCGAGGCCGAGGCTCTTTCCTTGCCGCGGCAGGGCCAGCGCGTTCTCTTCCTTGGCGCCGAACCCGGCCTGCGCCTGCCGCCGGCTTTCGAGGCTACGCTCAATCTCGTACAGGGCTTCCGGCCGTATTTCCGTGCGTTGCAGGCGGCCGGCTTCACGGTCACGCCGCAATCGGCCGGTGACGGTTTTGATGCCGCGTTGGTGCTCGCCGGCCGCCATCGCGGCCAGAACGAATTGCGCATCGCCGAGGCTATGGAGCGCGTGGCAGAGGGCGGATTGATCGTCATTGCCGGTGGCAAGGAGGATGGCATTGCCAGCCTGCGCAAGCGTGTCGGCGATCTTGCGCCGCTCGATGGCCACATGCCGAAATATCACGGCATTGCCTTCTGGCTGCGCCGCCCGGCTGACATGCAGGCCGCCGCCGTACTTCGCGCCGCCAATCCCGCATTGCTGGTTGCGGACCGGTTCCACACCGAGCCCGGCATGTTCTCCTTCGATCGCGTCGATGCCGGTTCGAAACTGCTGGTCGACAACCTGCCAGGCGATCTGCGTGGCAGCGCGGCCGATTTCTGCGCCGGCTGGGGCTATGTGGCGGCGGAGATGGCCGCCCGCTCGCCGGGCTTGTCGCTCGATCTGTACGAGGCCGATTTCGACGCGCTGGAGGCGGCCAGGGGCAATCTCGGCAACACCTTGGCACAGGGCTTCTTCTGGACGGACCTGCTCGCCGAGCCTGTCGAGCGCCGATACGACGTCATCGCCATGAACCCGCCCTTCCATCGCAGCCGTGCGGCGGAGCCTGAGATTGGTGCCGGCATGATCCGCGCGGCAGCCAAGGCCCTGAAGCCCGGCGGGCGCCTGTTGATGGTCGCCAACCGCCAGCTTCCTTACGAGCAGGTGCTGTCGGTCGCCTTCACCAGCCACGCCGAGCTTGCCCGTGACGGCATGTTCAAGGTGTTTTCGGCGCGCCGGTAATGCAGCGGGCGGGTCATCAATGCAGGTTGGCGACGCGCCTCATGCCGTCTGCGACATGCCCGTCGCCAACGCTGATCTCGAGCGGTGCTGGCCGGCCGAAGAGGTAGCCCTGCACCACCTCACAGCCGGCGGCCCTGAGCAGCGTCGCCTGGCTTTCGGTCTCGACGCCTTCGGCGATGATGCTGACGCCGAGCGCCCGCGACAGCCCGACGATGGTCGACACGACGGCGCCGGAGCTGGCGTCGGTATCGATGCGGCTGATGAAGGAACGATCGATCTTCAGCTTGCCGAACGAGAAGTCGATCAGATAGCTGAGGTTGGAATAACCGGTGCCGAAATCATCGACGGCGACCGAGATGCCCATCTCGGCAAGCTCTTTCAGGATGGCGGCCGCGCGGTCGCGGTCCTGCATCATCGCCGTCTCGGTGACTTCCAGCTCCAGCCGTGACGGCTTGATGCCCGTGGTCCGCATCGTGTCGCGTACAAGGCCGACGAAGTCCTTGGTCATGAACTGGACCGGCGAGATGTTGACGGCGACGAAACAGTCGTCCGGCAGATGGCGGGCATCGCTGCAGGCCTTGCGCAGCACCCATTCGCCGATCGGGTTGATCATGCCGGTCTCCTCGGCGATCTGGATGAACTCCATCGGCGGGATCATGCCGCGTTCGGGATGCTGCCAGCGGATCAACGCCTCGTAGCCGACGATGCGGCCGGTCGGGAGGTCGAGCTGCGGCTGGTAGTGCAGGTCGAAATCACCGCGTTCAAAGGCGCTGTGCAGCTCGGATTCGACCCACTGGCGATGGTCGGCCACGCGTCCCATCTCGCTGTCGAAGACCGACCAGTTGCCAACTCCGCTCGCACGCGCATTCTGCAGCGCCAGGTTGGAGCGCCGCAGGATGAGGACCGGATCGACACCGTCCTTGGGCATCGCCACGATGCCGACCGACAGGCTCACCGATTGCTGGTGGCTGCTGAGTTCATACGGCTCCATCATTTCGTCGATGAGCCTCTCGACCATGCTTTCCAAGGTTCCCTGGATCAGATGGTCCGGGAGCAGCACTGCGAACTCGCCGGCCCCGATGCGTCCGATCGGCGCGCGCGCGGGCACGCAGCTGTGCAGCCGCTTGGTGAAGGCGCGGATCAGTTCGTCGCCCTGGGTGTAGCCGATCGCGTCGTTGATCTGTTTGAACCGGTCGATGTCGATGTCGATCAGGAACACCGGTTCCCCGGTACGGCTTGTCGCGCATGCCGCCTCGGCGATCTTGCCGACCATGGCCGGCCGCGCCAGCAGTCCGGTCAGCTTGTCGAAATGGGTTTCATTGAAGACGAAATCCGCCGATTCATCGATGCCTGCGAAGAAGGACATTGCCGCCACCGATGCCGCAAGCGCGCAAAGCGCGGCCATGATCGCGACCATCATGTCAGCTGATATGCCGGCAAACCCCTCGCCGAGACCGTGCTTCAGGCCCCAGATGCCGAGGACGAAACTGCCAATGCCCGAACTTGCTATCGTGAGCAGTCGGAACACTGGCGTTCGCTTCGGGTTGCTGACGGCAGGCATGAAAAGGTCCCCAGGTCGGAGACCCTATAGCGGAAACCCTCTTAAAATGAGTTTCCGCGAATGCATTCAATTTTACTGGAGAGGATTATTTTCTTGACTGGGAAAGGACCTGCTTGACGGGACCGCTCTTCAGTCTCCGCCGCCATCCGTCTGCTTCAATTCATCGAGCGCCGGCATCGAGACGATATGGTAGCCGGAATCGACATAGTGGATTTCGCCGGTGACACCGGAAGCGAGGTCGGACAGGAGATAGAGCGCGGAGCCGCCAACCTCGTCGATCGTCACGGTCCGGCGCAACGGCGAATTGCGCTGCTGGTAGGAGAACATGTGGCGGGCGTCCGAAATGCCGGCGCCGGCCAGTGTGCGCACCGGACCGGCCGAGATGCCGTTGACGCGGATGCCGCGCGGACCGTAGTCATTGGCGAGGTAGCGCACGCTGGCCTCGAGCCCGGCCTTGGCGACGCCCATGACATTATAGTTCGGCATGACGCGGACCGAGCCGGCATAGGTCAGCGTGACCATCGAGCCGCCGGCAGTCATCAGCGGCGCTGCATTGCGCGCCACCTCGGTGAAGGAATAGCAGGAGATCACCATGGTGCGGACGAAATTGTCCCGGCTGGTGTCGGCATAGAGGCCCCTCAACTCGTTCTTGTCGGAAAAGCCGATGGCATGGACGACGAAGTCCAACCCGCCCCATTCCTTGCCAAGCGTCTCGAACGTGGCGGCGACCGAAGCGCTGTCCTCGACGTCGCAGGGAACGACCAGCGAAGCGCCGAGCTTGTCGGCGAGCGGCTTGACCCGGCGGCCGAAAGCGTCGCCCTGGTAGGTGAAGGCGAGTTCCGCCCCATGTTCGGATAATTTCCGGGCTATGCCCCAGGCGATCGAATGATCGTTGGCGACACCCATGACAAGCCCGCGCTTGCCCTTCATCAATCCGTCCATGGCCGGCAATCCTTATGTAAAACTTGGCCCTATGCGGAATAGCGCTGGAAAACGAGCGTTGCGTTGGTGCCGCCGAAACCGAAGGAATTCGACAGAACGGTGTCGATCGCGGCGTTGTCGATGCGCTTGCGCACGATCGGCATGCCCTCGAATTCCGGATCGAGCGTCTCGATATGGGCGCTTTCTCCGATGAAGCCGCCTTGCATCATCAGGATCGAATAGATGGATTCCTGCACACCGGCCGCGCCCAGGGAATGGCCGGTCAGCGATTTCGTCGACGTGATGAACGGCATCTTCTCGCCGAACACTTCACGGATCGCGCCCATTTCCTTGGAATCACCGACCGGGGTCGAGGTGCCGTGGGTGTTGATGTAGTCGACCGGCGTGGAGACCGTCGCCAGCGCCTGGCGCATGCAGCGAACCGCGCCTTCGCCCGAGGGCGCCACCATGTCGTAGCCGTCCGACGTCGCGCCATAGCCGACGATCTCGGCGTAGATCTTGGCGCCGCGCGCCTTGGCGTGTTCCAGCTCTTCCAGGACCAGCACGCCGGCGCCGCCGGCGATGACGAAGCCGTCGCGATTGGCGTCATAGGCGCGCGATGCGGTGGAGGCCCTGTCGTTGAACTTCGACGACATGGCGCCCATGGCGTCGAACAGGTCCGACATCGTCCAGTCGAGATCCTCGTGGCCGCCGGCAAAGACCATGTCCTGCTTGCCCCACTGGATCAATTCGTAACCATTGCCGATGCAATGCGCCGAGGTCGAGCAGGCCGACGAGATCGAATAGTTGACGCCATGGATCTTGAACCAGGTGGCCAGCGTCGCCGACGCGGTCGACGACATCGCCTTCGGCACCGCGAAGGGACCGATGCGCTTGGGGCTGCCGTTCTTGAGCGTGGTCTCGGCGGCCTCGACGATGGTGCGGGTGGAAGGACCGCCCGAACCCATGACGATGCCGGTGCGCTCGTTGGTGATGTCGCTCTCGCCGAGGCCTGCATCCGCGATCGCCTGGTCCATGGCAACGTGATTCCAGGCCGCGCCCTGGCTCAGGAAGCGCATCGCGCGGCGGTCGATCATGGCGGAAGGGTCGAGCGTCGGCGCGCCCCAGACCTGGCAGCGGAAGCCATGCTCCGCGAAGGAATCGGAAAAGTTGATGCCGGATCTGGCGTCATGCAGCGAGGTCTGCACCTCATTGGCATTGTTGCCGATCGACGACACGATGCCGAGGCCTGTGACTACGACACGTCTCATTCGCAACTCCTTCCAGGGATGCTGGCCAGTGTGCGGGCCAGGGCTGCGGTCAAGCGACCGCCGACTGCTTTGACAGACCGACCTTCAGGTCCGTCGCCGCATATATGGGCTCACCATCCGCCTTCATCCAGCCATCAGCGATGCCGAGCACCAGCCGGCCGCGCATTACACGCTTGAAATCCACGCCATACTCGACCTTCTTGACCGATGGCGTGACCATGCCCTTGAACTTGACCTCTCCGGTCGACAGCGCCATTCCCTTGCCGGGTTCGCCGAGCCAGCCGAGATAGAAGCCTGTCAATTGCCACAGGGCGTCCAGGCCGAGGCAGCCAGGCATGATCGGATTGCCGATGAAATGGCAGGCAAAAAACCACAGGTCGGGCTTGATATCGAATTCGGCGCGGATGAAACCCTTGTCGAAGGCGCCGCCGGTCTCGCTGACTTCGGTGATACGGTCGAACATCAGCATCGGCGGGTAGGGCAGCTGGGCATTGCCCTCTCCGAACAGCTCGCCACGGGCGCAGGCCAGCAATTCTTCGTAGTCGTAGCTGGATTTCGAACCCGCCATCAATTTCTCCCCATATCGTCCGGGCGGTAGCGCGCCCTTGTCGTTGGTGTCCTAACACAATCTGTTTCAGGCCGGAAACCGGCGTTTGCGCTTAACCCGCCAGTCTGCCCGGGTCAATGCGCGCTATTGATCGCATTCGGGCGACAGAATATATGTCAACCGGGGTCCGGGTTCGGCATATATTCATTTTTTTGCCACTCTGGGCGTGTCTTGAAGCGGGACTGTGAGCTTGGAAGACCAGATGGACCGGGGCTGCCGGAAGGAAAATGTCGCTGTGGACAAGCGGGTACGTGAAGCCGGCCTGAGGCCGACGCGTCAGCGCATTGCGCTGGCCGACCTGCTTTTCGCCAAGGGCGACCGCCATTTGTCGGCTGAGGAACTGCACGAGGAGGCGCAGGCCGCCGGCGTGCCGGTGTCGCTGGCCACCGTCTACAACGCGCTTCACCAGTTTACCCAGGCGGGGCTGCTGCGTATCCTCGCCGTCGAAGGTTCCAAGACCTATTTCGACACCAATACCTCCGATCACCACCATTTCTATATCGAAGGCGAAAACAGGATTTTCGACATCGCCAACGGCCCGGTCACGGTCACCAACCTGCCGGACCCGCCCGAGGGCATGGAAATCGCCAATGTCGATATCGTGGTGAGGCTGCGTCCCAAGCGTCCGGAATGACCGGCGAAGCCGGAACAATCGGTGTGGGATGAAACCCTTGGATTGGATAGTGCGGCTCGAATGGGCCGTCGTGGCGGTTGCCGCAATCGTCTTCTATGGCGCGACGGGCGTTTCCTGGTGGCTTTTCGCGTTGCTCATCCTGGCGCCGGACCTGTCGATGCTGGGTTATCTCGGTGGACCTCGCATCGGCGCCCTTGCCTACAACGCCTTGCACATTCTGATCGTACCGGTGCTTCTGCTGCTTGCCGGGCATCTCGCCGGCAGTGCGGTCGGCAGCGCCATCGCACTGATCTGGATCGCTCATATCGCAATCGACCGTGCACTGGGTTACGGCTTGAAGCTGTCAACGGGGTTTCAGGACACCCATCTTGGCCCTATCGGGCGCAAACGCGAGACGTTCAGTCCTTGACCCGCTCGCCCGGATAGGCGCCCCAGACGACCGACTGGGCAAGCCAGCCGGTGTGGCCGTCGAGCGTCATTTCGCACCATTGGCCGTCGCAGGACTTGATCGTGCCCATAACGCCCGGTTCGACGATCGCCACCACCCTGGCATCCTTGTCGGGACCTTTCAGAAGATTGACCTGGCCGCCCTTGCCGCGCTGCCAGGGCGCGATGATCGCCGTGCGCCGGCCCGACAGCAGCGACTGGTTGATCCATCCTTCCGAGCCATCGGCGTCGCGCACGCGCCGCCACGTATCGAACTCCTGGATGATCTCCATCGGCAGGCCAGCCTTCATATACATCCAGTCCACCGAATAGTTGGCGCCGGGGCCGACGCGCGAGTTGACGCGGCCGGATTTCAGGCTGACGAATCGCGGCAGCGGCAGCCCACTCGGTCCGAGCGTGATGGCGCTCTGGGCAGGGGCGGCCGCGCTCTGCGCGCCGGCAAGCGGAGAATAGAGGAGAGCGCCGAGAAATGCTGCGCTGAGGGCCAGGCGAAGCGACGCGAAACCAGACACTTTCGTTCCTTTCGGCGCCGGCCCGACGGCTGCGGCACCCCTTTTTCTTTGTCTTCGGCGGCACCGCTTGTTACATGGGTAAAATCGGCTACCGCGACCAGCTTTCAGTTTCGCCGGTCTTGGTTAAAGAGGTCTCAACGAGGGAAACAATGCCAGGCAAAAAGAAGCCTCTCGTGGTCATCACGCGAAAGCTGCCCGACCCGGTCGAGACCCGCATGCGCGAACTGTTCGACGCAAGGCTGAATGTCGAGGACCGGCCGATGACGCAGCCGGAACTGGTCGCCGCGGTCAAGGAAGCCGACGTGCTGGTGCCGACCGTGACCGACCACATCGATGCCGCATTGATCGCCCAGGCCGGCGACAACCTCAAGCTGATCGCCAATTTCGGCAACGGCGTCGACAAGATCGACGTGGCGGCGGCGGCCAAGAAAGGCATCACCGTCACCAACACGCCCAACGTGCTCACCGAAGATACCGCCGACATGACCATGGCATTGATGCTGGCTGTGCCGCGCCGGCTGGCGGAAGGCGCCAACGTGCTCACGGGCGACAAGAAATGGGCCGGCTGGTCGCCGACCTGGATGCTTGGCCGGCGCATCTGGGGCAAGCGGCTCGGCATTGTCGGCATGGGCCGCATCGGCACCGCCGTTGCCAGGCGGGCCAAGGCCTTCGGGCTGTCCATCCACTATCACAACCGGCACCGCGTGCTGCCTGCGGTCGAGGATGGGTTGGAGGCGACCTATTGGGAGAGTCTCGACCAGATGCTGGCCCGCATGGACATCATCTCGGTCAATTGTCCGTCGACGCCGGCAACCTTCCATCTTCTGTCGGCCCGGCGGCTGGCGTTGCTGCAGCCCACCGCCTATATCGTCAACACCGCCCGCGGCGACATCATCGACGAAGAAGCGCTGGTCAAGCTCATCCAGGACGGCAAGATCGCCGGCGCCGGCCTCGACGTCTACGAGCACGAGCCGGCCCTTAACGCCAAGCTCTTGAAACTCGCCGCCAGGAACAAGGTCGTGCTTCTGCCGCATATGGGCTCGGCCACGCTCGAGGGCCGCATCGACATGGGCGAGAAGGTCATCATCAATATCCGCGCCTTCGTCGACGGCCATCGTCCGCCGGACCGCGTGCTGCCGCTCAGGACCTGAAACTGTCCAGGCGCAGGCTCGCCGTTCAATGTAACGCGACGCTTACGAGATCGTTTTGCGCATGGTGATGGAGGTCGGCCTGTCATAGCCGTCATGCGCCGTCCGTCCGGTTTCGCGAAATCCGAGCCGGGCGAAGGCGGCATGATTGGTGGTGAGCTCGATCCTCGTCTCGAGCTCGATGGCGGCCTTGCCGCGGCTGCGGGCCAGATCTTCGGCCGCTTGCATCAGCCGTCGGCCAATGCCGTGCCCCTGGCGGTCCGGGGCGACGGCGAGCTTGCCGACATAAAGACCGTCAGCTCTTTCAAGAGCAAAAACGCAGCCCACGATCCTGTCGCCGTCGAGTGCCAGGAAGCCGGTCTCCCGCAGCGCCTTGGTGCGCAGCGCATCGGCTGTGAGCAGGTGAGCCGACGACGGCGGGTCGATGATGCCGTCCATAAAGGCGAAGGCACCCATGATGAGGGCAAGCACATCACCCCAGCGGCCGAAATCGGCTGGGATCCGCGTGATCGAAACATGGGAATGTTCCAAGATCAGCGTCTCTTGTAGCGGATCGTCTCGAAGCGCGCGGCCAGCGCATCATAGAGCAGCAGCCGGCCGATCAGCGGCTCGCCTATGCCGGTGATCAGCTTGATCGCCTCCATCGCCTGCAGCGTGCCGACGACCCCGGTCAGCGCTCCGAGCACCCCCGCCTCGGCGCAGGACGGCACAAGCCCCGGCGGCGGGGCCTCGGGAAACAGATCCCGATAGCTCGGGTTTGGCTTGCCGTCACTGCCGTTTTCGAAAGGCTTCAGCACGGTCACCGAGCCATCGAAGCGTCCAACGGCTGCATGCACCAGCGGCTTCTCTTGGCTGGCGCAGGCATCGGCCACCACATAACGCGTCTCGAAATTGTCGGACCCATCGACGACGACATCGTACCTGGCGACGAGGGCGGGGGCGTTCTCGGCGGTCAGCCGGAATGTGTGCGTTTCGACTGATATGTTGGGATTGATGCGAGCGATCGCCGCCTCGGCGCTCTGGGTCTTCAGCATGCCGATCGTATCGGTGCCATGGATGACCTGGCGCTGCAGGTTGGAGAGAGAAACGGTGTCGTCGTCGACCACGCCGAGCGTACCGACGCCGGCCGCTGCGAGATATTCAAGCACCGGCGCACCGAGCCCGCCGGCGCCGATCACCAGGACCCGCGCCTGCTTGAGCTTCTGCTGGCCCGCGCCGCCGACCTCGGGCAGCACGATGTGGCGGGCATAGCGTTCGATCTCGTCGGCGGTGAGCGCTGTGGTCATATCGGGACCATATAGTGGTCGAAAAAGCTTGTCAGGGGTCTTCGGTTGGCCCAACCGTACCATGGTCGACAGTCAGGAACTGCGCTCGGCCATGCAGGCTGGAAAACAACGCCGCATCGGTTCCCGTCATGAAAGCCTGGCAGTTCAGTTCCTCCAGGATCGCGAACAGTGCCGCGCGCCGTCCGCCGTCGAGATGCGCCGCGATCTCGTCGAGCAGCAGGATCGGCGTCAGCCCGGACATTTCCCCGGTCAGCCGGGCATGCGACAGCACGATGCCGATCAGCAGTGCCTTCTGTTCGCCGGTCGAGCAGAGTTCGGCCGGCATCGCCTTGGGCCGGTGCCGGACCATGAGGTCTGAGCGGTGCGGGCCTTCGAGGGTGCGTCCGGCGGCGCGGTCACGGTCTCGGCCATCGGCAAGCGCCCGCCGGAACCGCTCCTCGACGTCGACCGCCGGTGCGCCGGCAATCTCGGCCTCCAGGTCACCTGAAAGGCCGATATCGGCCTGCGGAAACGGTCCGGTGTCGGGCAGCCTGCCGATCATGGCGGCCAGCAGCCGCACCATTTCGGCGCGCGCCGCGGCGATCGCCACGCCGGTCTCTGCCATCTGCGTCTCTATCGCCTCGAACCAGCCGACATCCCGCGAGCCTTCCGTCAGCAAACGGTTACGGCCCCGCATCGCCTTCTCGTAGTCGAGCGCTCGCTGGCCATGTCCGGGATCGATCGCCAGCACCAGCCGGTCGAGAAAGCGCCGGCGATCCGCGGCAGGTCCGGTGAACAACGAATCCATCGCCGGCGTCAGCCACACGACCCGCAGCCATTCCAGCATGCCCTCGGCCCGCGCGGCGGCTCCGTTTATACGCACCCGCCTGCCGCTTTCCGCCGTGTCGCCCCCGGAGATGCCCGTGCCGATCTCGACCTCGCCGTCAGGCCCGTCGAGCCGGGCATGCAGGGCAAAGCCGCCATCGCCACCCTCACGTGCCACATCCCCGTAAGGTGCGCGGCGCAAGCCGCGCCCGGGCGTCAGAAAGGAGATCGCTTCGAGGAGATTGGTCTTGCCGGCACCATTGTCGCCCGAAAAGACCACGGCGCCCGGCGCAACATCTATCGCCAGGGTCGCGTAGTTACGAAAATTGGTAAGCGTAAGCTTACTTATATGGGTTTGTGCCGGCAACCGCTATCCGCCCGTGGAAGTCACCGCAACCAACGCCCGCCGCCGGCCGTATTCGCCAGGCGCCGCCGCGCCGGCTATACCCGCATCGGCATCAGCACGTAAAGCGCGGTCTCGTCGGCCATGTCGTGGATCAGCGTCGGTGAACCGGCATCGGCCAGCATGAATTTGGCTTCCGTGCCGGTCAGCTGCGCGGCGACATCGAGCAGATATTTGGCATTGAAGCCGATCTCGATCGGGTCGGCCGAATAGTCTGCCGCCAGTTCTTCCGTTGCGCTGCCCGAATCCGGATTGTTGACGGCAAGCGTCACCTGGCCTTCGCTGATCGAGAGCTTCACCGCGCGGCCGCGTTCGGAGGAGATGGTCGAGACGCGGTCGACCGCGGCGGCGAAGCTCTGGCGGTCGAGGATCAGCTTCTTGTCGTTGCCGGTCGGGATGACCCGCTGATAGTCGGGGAAGGTGCCGTCGATCAGCTTCGAGGTCAGCACGACGCTGCCGATGGTGAAGCGGATCTTGGTGTCGGACAATTCGGTGGTCACGGCGACATCCGGATCGTCGACCAGCTTTTGCAGTTCACTTACCGTCTTGCGCGGAATGATGATGCCCGGCATGCCCTCGGAGCCAGCCGGTGCGTCGATCTCGGCGCGCGCCAGGCGGTGGCCGTCGGTCGCCACCGAGCGCAGCTTCAGCTTGCCGCCGACTTCATGCGTGTGCAGGTAGATGCCGTTGAGATAGTAGCGCGTCTCCTCGGTGGAGATGGCGAACTGCGTCTTCTCGATCAGGCCCTTCAGCGCCACCGAGTCGAGGCGGAAGATGTGCGAGAAGGATCCGGCCGAAAGCTCGGGAAAGTCGGATTGCGGCAGGCACTGCAGGCGGAAGCTGGAGCGGCCCGACGTCACCGTCATGGCGTTGCCGTCCTCATCCGTCTTCAGCATCACCTCGGCGCCGTCGGAAAGCTTGCGCACGATGTCATAGAGCAGGTGCGCGGGGACCGTCGTCGCGCCGCCGCGCTCGACCTTGGCGGGCGTCGCTTCCGTCACCTCCAGGTCGAGGTCGGTGGCCTTCATTTCGAGGCTGGCGCCTTCGGCGCTGAGCAGCACGTTGGACAGGATCGGTATGGTGTTGCGCCGTTCGACCACGCGGTGCACGTGGTTGAGCGACTTCAGGAGATTTGACCGTTCCAGGATAACACGCATGACGAAACAGGCTCGCTTGAATGAATGAACGGGTCTCCGGCTACCGGCGCCCCGCGAAAGCTCTGAACAGGCTTCAGAATCTACGCAAACTGACAGGAAAAAACCAGTGAACGCAAGCCCGCGCCACCGGTTCGGGCCGGTTACGCGGGCTTTCTGGGGATAAAGCTGGCCAACCCCACGAGCGGGCGGTTTTCGGCCGCTCAGGCCTGGTCGTTGATCAGCCTTCTCAGCAATTCCAGTTCCTGCGCCAGCGTGTTGTCATTGCCGGAAAGATCCTCGATCTTGCGCACGGCGTGCAGCACCGTCGTGTGGTCGCGGCCGCCGAAGCGCCGTCCGATTTCCGGCAGCGAGCGCGGCGTCATCACCTTCGACAGATACATCGCGACCTGCCGCGGCTTGACGATGGTGCGTGTGCGCCGGTTGGACAAAAGTTCCGTCTTCGAGACGTTGTAGTGGCGCGCCACGATGCGCTGAATATCCTCGATGCGGACCCGCTTCGGCTCGCCGGTGCGATAGATGTGGCCGAGAATCTCGTCGATGCGGTCGATTGTGATCTGCGGTTCGAACGACTGGCGAAACAGGAGCTGGTTGAAGGCGCCTTCCAGTTCGCGTCCGCTACCAGTCACGGTGCGGGCAACGTGGTTGAGGATCTCTTCGGAAATGTCGAGCGATGCATCGTCGATCCTGGCTGTGGCCA
>NZ_RZSJ01000719.1:0-2748 GCF_003998025.1 Mesorhizobium sp. M8A.F.Ca.ET.021.01.1.1 | reverse complement strand
TCCGGGAACATCGCCGTCACCTTTTCGGCGTTCGCGGCTTCCTCGATGGTAATGTCGAGCGTGACGTTCAAATCGGCCGATGTCGCCGGCTGGCGGCGGTCGCCTGCGGCTGACCCGCGCGCGCCTGAAAAGGCATCGCCGAAAATCTGGCTGAAGATGTCGCTGTTGCCGTCGAACGGATCGCCACCTGGACGGCCCGAGCGGAACTCGAATCGCGAGCCGCCAGCGCCCTGTTGCTGGCGGCGAAACCCGGCAAAGGGGTCGCCGCCACCGGCCGCGCCTTCAAAACCCTGGAAACGCGGCTTGCCATCGGCGTCGATCTCGCCACGATCGAAAGCGGCACGGCTTTTCTCGTCGCCGATGACCTCATAGGCCTGATTGGCCGCGGCAAAACGGTCCTTCGCCTTGGGATCATTCGGATTCTGGTCCGGATGATGCTTCTTGGCGAGTTTCCGGTACGCCGATTTTATGTCCTTGGCCGATGCGTTCTTTGCAACGCCCAGGACCTCATAGGGGTCGCGCATGCTTCCTGCCCTGGAAAAGGAGTGAGTCCATACTTGCCCCCTATATGCGCTCGCATAGGAAGAAATTCCAGTAGCGGTGCGTCATATCAAAGGTGGAAAATCAGAGCGCCTTGAAGCCCTGCATGCGCCAGCCGCCGGCACTGGCGAGACAGAGTTCACCCTCGAACATGGCAACGCCGTCAAAGCTCTCGCGAGAAGCCTTGAAGCGGCGGCACGTCTGGCCGCTGTCCTTCAATTCCGCCAGCTCCGTGATGGAGCCGCGCGAGCCGGTGCCGGCATTCGCCCAGGGCACTGCCTGGCCACCGAGTTGCTCGATGTCGGCGGACGATACCGCATTGCCGATCGTCGTCTGGTCGGAGTCGCGATCCGTATCAGCGGGCTTGGCCGAAGCCGATGTGCTTGAGGTCAGGATCGAGCGGTCGACTTCGGCTTTCTCAAGGCTGAAGCCTCCCGCGCCGCAGCCAGCAAGCGGCAGGACGATTGACACGATCGCAACTTTCGCGCTGGCAGAAGCGATAACGCCCCATTGCCTGCTGTCAAAAGCTTGCGCGATACGCGACAATCGGCAACCTCCCTGATTTCGTGACAATTTGAGAAAAACTATGAGTGATGCAGAGTTAACAAGCGGTGACTTTACCGAGGCCGCCGAGCCGTTTCGCCTTTTTGCCGCATGGCTGGACGACGCCACCAAGAGCGAAATCAACGACGCCAACGGCGTGGCGCTGGCGACCGTCGATGCCGAGGGCATGCCGGACGTACGGATGGTGCTGCTCAAGGGGTTCGATGAAAGCGGCTTTGTGTTCTACACGAATTTCGAGAGTGCCAAGGGCCAGGAGATTCTAGGCAGTATGAAGGCGGCGATGTGTTTCCATTGGAAATCGCTGCGCCGGCAAGTGCGCGTGCGCGGTCCGGTCGAGATCGTCAACAATGCCGAGGCCGACGCCTATTATGCGACGCGCCCGCGCGGCAGCCGCATCGGCGCCTGGGCCTCGAAGCAATCGCGACCGCTGGAAAGCCGCTTCGCGCTGGAAAAGGCGGTCGCCGAATACACGGCGCGTTATGCCATCGGCGATATCCCGCGACCGAAACATTGGTCGGGCTTCCGCATCGTACCGAAGACCATCGAATTCTGGCACGACAGGCCGTTCCGGCTGCATGACCGAGTGGTCTTCTCGCGCGACGCCGATGGTGGCTGGAGCAAGACGAGGCTGTATCCCTGAAAGGGTAAGGTTCAGCCCTTTTTCCTGGTCATGAATGCCGTGAGGGCGGCGCGCGCCTCGTCGGATTTCAGCCGCTCGCGGAAATGCTCGCTCTCTACCCCGATGCGGGCGACGAGGTCGTCGCGTGAGCCACGCATCAGGTCGCGCGCGATCCTCAGTGCCTGCGGCGGCTTGGCCGCGATCTGGCCAGCCGCCGCCAGCACCGAAGCCTCCAGCGCGCCTTCCTCGACCACCTCGTAGATCAGCCCGACGGCCTTCGCCCGCTCGGCCGAAAAGCCCTCGCCGAGGCCGAGCAGCGCAAACGCAGCTTGCTGGCCGAGGATGCGCGGCGCCAAAAGGCTCGATCCGGCCTCGGGCACGAGGCCGAGATCGACGAAGGGCGTGCGGAACACGGTGCGTGGCGTGGCGAAGGTCAGGTCGCAATGCAGGTTGATCGTGGTGCCGATGCCGACCGCGATGCCGTCGACGCCCGAGACCATCGGTTTCTCGACCCGCGCCAGCGCCATCAGGAAATCCCAGACCTCCGTGCCACCATCGCCGCCAGTGGCCACCACCATGAAGTCGCCGAGGTCGTTGCCGGAGGAGAAGGCGCCGGGCACGCCGAGAAAGACATGGACGCGGATCGCCGGATCGGCGTCGCCTTCGGCAAGGGCCGCCGACATCGTCGCATACATGGCGCGCGTCAGCGCGTTCTTCTTGTCGGGGCGGTTCATGCGGATGATCTGGATCGCGCCCTGGCGCTCGACTAGAATGTGGTCTGTCACGATTGTATCCTCAGTGAATGTCAGGCGGAAATCAGCGCCTTGCCAGCAGCGGCAAGGCTGTCGCCGCCGTCGATGACGCGGTCTTTCAACGCGCCGGCCTCGCCGATAAGATTCTCGGCGAAGAAGCGGCACAGCGCGATGCGGCCCTGATCGGCAAGAGCGCCGCGCGCCAGATAGGCGCCGCCGGCGGCGAGCGAGATCAGCCTCAGATACGGCGTGGCGCCAGCCAGCCCCTTGGCC
>NZ_RZSJ01000718.1:0-2755 GCF_003998025.1 Mesorhizobium sp. M8A.F.Ca.ET.021.01.1.1 | reverse complement strand
GGCCGAGCGCCCGCGCTTTGTCGACCTGACCACCGACCAGGGCAACGCGCTGGCCTGCTTCGTCACGGTGGGCATCGCCGATTTCTTCACCGAAAGCGCCGGCTATGTCGGCTCGGCCAGCTTGCCGACCGTGACGGCCGCGATGTTGCCCGACCTCGGCTTCTACGGCGAGGCCAGCACGATCGGCATTTTTCACGGCACGCTGGAGACCGCGCGGCTGTTCCTCGCCACGCCTGGGCAACTGCATGACTGGCGCGAAGATCTCTGGCCCTACGATCCGGTGCCATCCGCCGACCTTGGCGGCACTTATGCCAAGACCGACGACAAGTGGGATTTCTCAATTCGGTGGATCGATTCGGTTGATTATATCGGCCTAAGCGTGACCGTGAACGGCGAGACGACGCCGTCGATCTTGGTGCCGCGCACCGGCGACGGGGCGCCGGCCGACCTCAATCCCGATACGCCGGACTGGCCGTTGTTCGCCACGCAGGTGCAAACGGCGATCCGCGCTCTGCCGACCATGTCGGCCGGCGTCACCGTCACCGCCGGCAGCGGCTTCTCGCACTTCAAGAATTTCACGGTGACGTTCGGCGGCGACTTGTCCGGCGAGGAATACGAGTTTTCCGCCATCATCGCCAACACCAGCGACGCTTCGGTGCTGCCCTACCACACCCAGATCGGCAAGACCGAAACGGAACCAGTCTTCTCGGTGGCGCGCGGCTGGCCGGGCGGTGCCGTGCTGGTACAGGACCGCATGGATTACTATCGAATCCCCGCAGTGGTGGGCGCGATGAGCCTTAGTCGCATCGGCGAGTATTTCGACCTCAACATCGACGGCACCACGGACGCGGCGGCGCGGCTCGACAAGCTGCGTTCGCAGACTTCCGAAGCCATCCTGCACGTCAAGGAATCGACCTATATTTTCGTGTTCACCGATCGCGGCGTGTACTTCATTTCCAACCGCACGATCGAGCGCAACACGCCGTTGAATTTCGTGCTGGCCAGCGAGATCGGCGCACAGCCCAATTGCCTGCCGTTCACGCTTGAAGGCGAAGTCTATTACGTCGCCATCGCGCCAAAGGGGCTGGCCTTCGCCTCGACCGGCGGCAAGCAGGTGCTGCGCGTTTCGGAAACTGTCACCTCGGCCAGCGCCAGCTTCAATGCCGACCCGATTTCGCTGCTCGCCTCGCACCTGGTCGACCAGGTCATTCGCTCGGCCTCGCAGCGGCCGGAAACCGACCTTGACGCCTCGAAAGGCTGGCTGATGCGCGGCGATGGCCGCCTTGTCGCCGGCCAGATGATCCGCAATCAGGAGATCGTCGGCTTCTGCGAATGGCTGGCGGCGGCCGGCGGCCTGGTGCGCGAAATCGGCGTCGACGGCAAGAACCGGCTTTGGGTGGCGATCGAGCGCGCGGGCCGCACGTCGATCGAGATCTACGATACCTCGATCTACCTGCAGGACGCCATTGACGTGACGCCCGACCTTGCCGGCGTGATTTCCGGCCTGCCGTATGAGGAAGGGGCAGAGCTGTGGGCCAAGGCCGATGGCTACGTGCTGGGGCCGTTCACCGTGGCTGGCGGCTCGATAGCGCTGGGCGATGCCTATGCGGCGGCACTTGTCGGCCGCTGGATTGCGCCGCGCTGGGAATCGATGCCGCAGGTGCTGGTCACCGGCAACGATGACGTGATCCTGCGGCCAGGCCGCATCCACACCATGCACGTCAACATCGCCGACACGGACTCGATCGCCATCGGCGCCAATGGCCAGACGCCGCAGGATGTGCCGCTGCATGACACCAACGACCCGACCGATACGCCGATGCCGCTCAAGACGAAGCTGGTCACGTCAGCCGGCCTGCTCGGCATGGTCGAGGGCACAACCGCCGTGATCACGCAGGTTCGCCCCGGCGAGCTGCGCGTGCGCGACATAGCCATGGGGACGAAACTCTGATGGTACAGGTTCTGCTTGGGGGACTGACAAGCCTGTTCGGCGGCGGTGCAGCCGCTGCGGGCACTGCTGCGGCGACGACGACGGCGGCCGCCGGCACCACGGCGGCGTCGGGCATTTCGCTGGCCTCGCTGCTGCAGGGCACGGCGACGGTGCTTGGCATCGTGTCTGCGGTCGGCGCCGGCAATGCCGAGGCGGCGCAGAACGAAATGGCGGCGAGCGACGCCGAGAGCGAGCAAAGCCTGGAGACGCTGCAAGGCATCAGCCGGCGCACCTCCATCCGCAAGCAGATGGCGGACGCGCTGGGCGCCGAGGACGTGGCCTATGCCGCGTCGGGCGTCGACCTGTCGTTCGGCACCGCCAAGGCGGCGCGCAGCGATGCCTACCGCGAGGCCGACCTTGGGCTGACAACTTCGACCGGCACCGAACAGACGCGGATTTCCCGCCTGGTCGAGCGGGCCAAGAACTATCGCGCCATGGCCAAGCAGGCCAAGGCCGGCGGCATCCTCAACGCGCTGACCGGCGGCGCGGATACTTTGCTTTCCTTCAACCAGCGGGGCTAACCCTCTATGGCAAATCGTCAACGCGAGCCGGTTTCCTATCGCCCGTTCCGCACCGAACCCGTGCTTGCCGATGGCCTGCTTGCCGTCGAGCGGCCGGGCGGCGGCCTGCTGCAGCGCGCCAGCGAGGGCCTGTTTCGCCTCGCAGGTCAAGCGGGCCGGATCGCCGATCGCCAGGCCGAGCGGCAAGGCGCCATGGCCGGCGAGCAGGCGGCGCTGGCAGGGCGGCCGACTGCCGATTTCCAGC
>NZ_RZSJ01000717.1:0-2756 GCF_003998025.1 Mesorhizobium sp. M8A.F.Ca.ET.021.01.1.1 | reverse complement strand
ACCTTCATGTAGGGACTGCCGCGCGTCAAGCAAGGCACCAATGCCGCCATCAACATCACCACCGGCGGCAGTCCCTACATGAAGGTCGAGGAGCGGGTGAAGCCGGCCGCTCAGTTCAAACCGGAAGTGGCCTCGCTCAACATGGGTTCGATCAATTTCGGGCTCTACCATCTCGCCGACAAATACGAGACCTTCAAATTCGACTGGGAAAAGCCGCATCTGGAAGCGACGCGCGATCTCGTCTTCCGCAATTCGTTCAAGGACATCGAATACATTCTGGCGACTTGCTACGACAACGGCACGCGCTTCGAGTTCGAGTGCTACGACATCGCGCATCTCTACAACCTTTCCCATTTCGCCGATCGCGGGCTGGTGAAGCCGCCCTTCTTCGTGCAGTCGGTGTTCGGCCTGCTTGGGGGCATCGGCACGCATCCGGAGGATGTCGCCCATATGAAGCGCACCGCCGACCGCTTGTTTGGCGACCAGTTTCGCTGGTCGGTGCTCGGCGCCGGCGCCAGCCAGTTGCGCATCGCCGCGCAGTCGGCGGCGCTTGGCGGCAACATCCGCGTCGGGCTGGAGGACAGCCTGTGGGCCGGCAAGGGCAAACTCGCCAAATCGAATGCCGAGCAGGTCGTGCTGGCGCGCAAGATCATCGAAGGGCTTGGCATGGAAGTGGCGACACCGGACGAGGCGCGCGAAATCCTGTCATTGAAGGGCGGCGACCAGGTCGCCTTCTGACGCGGCCCGCTGCCGCGCTTTCCCGGGACGGCGTGGCGTCGTCAACCGTCACGAGGCGACGCGCGGCAGCAAGCGCGCCGTCGACCGCGAGAGCCTCCGCCGCGAAGCATTGCTGCCCTGTTGGCGGCGGGCGGTCGTTCGAGCGCTGAGCAGTTGCTCGATCACGCTTCGATGGAGTCCCCTTTGGGAAAGCCCACCCTGACCCAGAGGAAAGCTTAGAGCCGGTGTGATCCGGCATCGTCCTGTGCTGCTTTGGTCCTCCGGGGTTTCCTGTTCTTTGGTGCTACATCTATTGTATATCAGAGGGAATGAAATTACCGATGTAACACTTCGATTGAAGGCGAGGGGGGCGCCGAATGATGACTTTCAACTTCCGGGGGCCACCCGCGGGCGACGGCGATATGTCGGCCGAATGCCAGGAGCAGTTGCTGCCTCTCATCAATGAGATCGTCCAGGCGGCGGTGGCGGCCGGCTGGAATCGGGACGACGTTCTTCTGGCTTTCGTGGAACTCGCCTGGGATCTGTACGAGAAACGGCGCGGTGATCTGTAGCAGCGGCCGCCGATAACCGGATCCACACCGCAGGCGTCGATCTCGCGGACAGGTTATGATCCGCGCAGGCTGCGCCAACGGCCTCAATCAGTCGTTGACCAGAATACAGAATCGCATGACCGGTCGTGTCAGGACCGATCGGCGAAACTCCGGATGACGAGGCCTCGCGCCAGACGAAAATGAACGCTCGTCAACTCCTATTCGCTGGCCATTTTTTTCTTTCTCGAATAAAGATTTTTCTTTGCGCGTGGGAGTTCTTCCCAAGCCAAGGTGTGTGCGTTACGCTGCGTTCGGGTCGGGAAAAGGGTATTCGAAGTAGCGTCGATACGGCTGAGGCAGCGCGAATGAACAATGCGGACGAGGCTCGGGAAAGCGGCGTTTCCCGAGGCATCGATCGGGAGCGGACAGCTCGATACGTCCTGGACATCATTCCTGAAAGTGCCGGTCCGCGAAGGGCCACCGCGCAAGGAAGCGTGATCTATTCCGTTCGCGGGCCAGGCTCGCAGGCATTCCCGGCCAAGGAACACTCCGTAGGCATCGTGCTTGCGCCCATACGCAAGTTGAGGGCCTCGCTCGGCAGCGACAAGCTCCAGCAATACGATGCGCCGGTCGGGTGTCTCGTCATCAATCCCGCCGGCGTGGACAGCAATCTTGCCTGGTCCGTGACCAGGGAAAATGCCCTGGTCTCCATCTCTTCCGAAGCACCGTCGGCTTTGGCTGCTCATGAGTTCGACATCGGCGATCCTCGCCGGGTTTTCGGATCAAAGTCATTTAGCCGCCGCCATGAAGAAACACAGGGGAAGGACACCAACCGGTTATGCTTCCGCCAGAAACTGAGGCGCTTCTGCGCCTGCAACCGGAAACGATTACGGCCAGGAGTCCAAGAGAAAACCGGACGGCTTCGCCGGGAGAGCCGCGCCGCGCGGTATGGCAAAGCCGCCCCATCAGGTGCCCGGGGCTCGGAGACCGGGATTTCCTGCAAGGAAATCGGTGTTCTGCAAAATACGTCCATCGCGAATGCGCCCATGGTCGAGGCGAGAAATTGATCGATGCGCCCGGATGCTTCGAGGATTGCCACCGGCATGGATGTCGAGGGGAGTGGGATATCTCTTGCCGGCTCGCCCTCACCACCGTCCGTCCGGCTTGTTCGAACAATTCCACCGGCCCGGACAATTCCCCCGGTAATGGCGGTCCAGACTGGTCCATCACGATTTATTTTTCCGGGAACCGCGTGGACGCCGCCAAGGTTTGGCTTGCGCAGGGACCCCTCAGGAGGCCGAAACGGTGCGGCGCGATGATGCCCCCCCAAGATGGATTGCGGATGTGGTGAGACAGCCGCTGGCGAATGTAAAAGGCGGGCTTTCCGCCAGCAGTGCGGGCAAGGTGCGGGACTTCCTGGATGAGAACTTCTCGCGCAAGCTGGCGATTTCCGAGATGGCCGCGGTCTGCGGGCTTTCATCCTATCAC
>NZ_RZSJ01000716.1:0-2763 GCF_003998025.1 Mesorhizobium sp. M8A.F.Ca.ET.021.01.1.1 | reverse complement strand
GACCAGCGGCAGCGCCACATTGTCCGATATCGAGGCCTGCAGATGCAGGCCTTGCGTCTTGCGGTCCTCGGTGACCAGAGCGATGCCCAGCCGCCGCGCATCGCGCGGTGAGCGGATGTCCACCGGCTGGCCGTCGAGCCGGATCTCGCCGCCGGCACGGCCATCGCTCGAGCCGAAGATCGCTTCCATGATCTCGGTGCGGCCGGAGCCCAGCAACCCGCCAATGCCGAGGATTTCTCCGGCGGCCAGATCGAAGCTGATGCCGCCGATCACCTGCCGCCAGCCCTGGCGGTCTGGCTTCGACAGCGACAGATCGCTGACCGAAAGTACGGTCCTGCCGCCGGGATCCCGCTCGTCCTGGGAGGATGCTAGCAGGTCCCGTCCGACCATCGCCGAAATGATGGCATTTTCGTCAAGCTCGGCCATCGGCCGCGTCAGCACATGGCGCCCGTCGCGGAACACGGTGACGCGGCCGGCCAGATGCATGACCTCGTCGATGCGGTGCGAGATGTAGACGATGGCGACACCGCTGTCGGCAAGCTGGCCGATGATGCGAAACAGCCGTTGGCATTCGGCCGGCGACAGTGCCGAGGTCGGCTCGTCCATGATCAGCATACGCGCCGACATCGACAGCGCCTTGGCGATCTCGACCAGCTGCTGTTCGCCGACACGCAGCGCGCCGACGCGTGCGTCCGGATCGAGTTCGATGCCGAGCCGCTGCAGGAGGGCGCTTGCCGCGCGGCTGCTCGCCTTGCGGTCGACGATCAGACCCGCGATCAGCTTCTCGCGCCCGAGAAAGATGTTGTCGGCGACGCTCAGTTCCGGCACCAGGTTGAGCTCCTGGTGGATGATGGCGATGCCCGCGTCCTCGGCGTCGCGCACGCCGGCGAAGCTGACCGGCCTTCCGTCGATGCTGACCGTGCCTTCGTAGCCGGTATAGACGCCGGAGAGGATCTTCATCAGCGTCGACTTGCCGGCGCCGTTCTCACCCATCAAGGCATGCACTTCGCCGCGCCGCAATTCGAAGCCGACATCGACGAGCGCGGCGATGCCGCCAAAGCTCTTCGAAATATGCTCGGCGCTCAGAACGGTGTCCGAGCGATCCGATGTCGCATTGCGCGCCGAGGAAAGGGAATTGCTCTGTTCCATGACAATGGCGGCCTCCCTTCCGTCTTCGTCAGCTTCTCGAACGCTAATCTAAACGTTTCGATCCTGTCAAGCCGATATAGGGTGACGAAACTTTGATGCATTTCAATTCTTGCCTAAAATGGCGGGATTCCGTAGGTATTGCTGGCAAGGGGTGACGAAACGTTTCGAAAATGACAGCGTCAGGGCCAAAAAAACAACGCAAATCCACCGCGCCCACCATGTTGCACGTGGCCGAAGCGGCGCGTGTCTCGGTCGCCACCGTGTCGGCGCTGATCAACGGCACCGCAACCGTGAGTCCGGAGCTCAGCGCTCGAATCGAGCAGGCGATCCGCGATATCGGCTACAAGCGCAACGCCATAGCCCGCAGCCTGAAGATGGGTACGACGCGCACCATCGGCTTGACCGTTCCCCACATCACCAACCCGTTCTTCACCGCCGTCGTCTCGGTCATCCAGCAGGCCTTCGACCGCGCCGGCTATGCTGTCATGCTGTGCTGTACCGACGAGGATTTGAACACCCAGGACGACCAGATCAGGCTGCTGCTCGACCGCATGGTCGACGGCTTGATCGTGGCGCGCGTCGGTGACGGCGCGATCCTCGAGCGGATCGTCGCCGATGCCAACGTGCCGGTGGTGCTGATGGATCGCCTGTGCGAGGGGGTCGACACCGACGCCGTGGTTCTCGACAACCAGCGCGCGGTGTTCGACGCCATCAGCTATCTGATCGACCTCGGCCACCGCCGCATCGGGTACATCACCGGCACCTCGGATATTTCACCCATGCATGACCGCATGACCGGATATTGCGAGGCGCTCCAGGCCGCCGGCTTGCCGGTGGCCGAGGAACTGGTTCGCTCCGGCAATTTCCACGAGATCGACGGCTACAACGCAACCATGCAGCTTTTGTCGCTGCATGACCGGCCAAGCGCGATCTTCTCGGCCAACAACCCGATGGTGATCGGAACCATGAAGGCGATCCGCGACATCGGCTTGTCCTGTCCGGAGGACATTTCGGTCGCTTGCTTCGACGATTTTCCCTGGTCCGACGTGTTCCAGCCGCAGCTGACCACGGTGGCGCAGCCGGTGCAGGCCATCGGCGAGCAAGCGGCCAATCTGCTGCTCGACCGCCTCGCCGGCAACCGGGACACGCCGCCGCGCAAGCTCGTGCTCAAGGGCCGTCTGATGATCCGCAACTCATGCCGGCCGCTGGGGGCGGTTCAGAGCGTCAGTGCCTAAAGCATGATGCCGAAAAATGTGAAGCGGTTTTCGGACGCCATCCTGCTTCCCGAGATTTGGAGCCTGATCAGGACGTAAAGACACCGGAACACAGCGCCTGCAGCTTCGAAAACACGCCCTTGCCGCCCGTGATGACCTGCGTGCCGCTCTGGAGCACCGTCTTCGGGTCCGCCTTCAGAACGGTGCCGCCAGCCTCCTCGATCAACAGCATGCCGGCCACGCAGTCCCAGGCGTTCATGTGTTCTTCGACATAGCCGAGCAGCCGGCCCGAGGCGACATAGGCGAGCATCAGGGCGCCTGACGCGTTGCGGAAGAAGACGCCGCCTTCGGCGAGGATCTTCTTGATCAGCACGGCGATGTTTTCGGCCTCGGCCCGGTT
>NZ_RZSJ01000715.1:0-2776 GCF_003998025.1 Mesorhizobium sp. M8A.F.Ca.ET.021.01.1.1 | reverse complement strand
GGACAGAATGGCCCTGGTGGCGCTCGAATGGCTGAGCGCACGCGGGCTCAACGTGCCCGACGATGTTTCCGTCGTCGGGTTCGACGATGTTCCGGAAGCAGCGGTGTCCAAGCCGCCATTGACCACGATCGCCCAACCGATTGCCGAGATAGGCCGCCTTGCCGTCAGGGCGATCCTGGAGAGCGATGGGCCGGTCAGCAGGCATCAACTGCCGGTCGAACTGATCGTGCGGGGCTCGTCGGGTCCGCCCCGCGCTTGAACCGCCGCCGAACCGCCTATCGGTTGGCTCTTGCCATGGCGGAGAGGCCCAAAGGCGCACGGACCGGCGCGGAATCCTTTTGGGCCGTGCGGGCCTTGGCCGAGCCGCCGATGGTCGACAGCCATTCGAGATAGAAGGCGAGCGCGAACTGCATGGCGATGCCGGCCGATATCAGCAGGCTGTCATAGACGAACCCGCCTGGATTGATCAGCTTCATCACCTGAGCGACCATGGCGATCACCGTGCCGGCAATGAAGACCGGCAGCGATCGTTTGCCCAGTATCGCCAGCGGATGATCAGGGCTGGTGCGGAACAGGCTGGAGAGCGCCGGCAGAGCGACGACGAGGTAGCTGACCGCCAGGATGTGCAGCAGCCGCGGCAGCGACAGGAAGGTCTTGTCGAAGCCGCCGATCACCACCGGCAGGTTGAACCAGGTTATCTGCCCCCAGAGCGGGCTGTGCACCCAGACCAGCGCCGCCAGCACATAGGCGGCGGCCGCGCCGACCAGCCAGCGGTTGACCGGAATGACACCGCCGCGCCTGACATGAAGCATGGCGACAAGGCCGATGTTGAACAGGAACTGCCAGGACAGCGGGTTGAGGAACCAGAAACCGGGCTCGGGATAATTGGGCGGCGCGATCTGCCAGATTCCTGCAACGAGCCACAACGTGCCGGATGCGACAAGGGCCGCGACGGGCCGGTAGCTGACGAACAGGACAAAGGCCGGCGCCATCAAAAGCAGCGCCGCATAGACCGGCAGGATGTTGTTGTAGCCGAGCTGGTGGCCGAGCGTGACGATGCCGACCAGCACTTGCGGCGGGTTCTTCATCAGCGGCTCGATGTTGATCAGCTTCACCAGTTCCGGCCGCTTGGCAAACACCGCCACGGCGCAGAACAGGGCCATCACCACCATCGTCGTGACGATATGGGCGACATAGAGCACGCCCGCCCGCCGCCACATCTTCAAGGTCGCGAGAAGCCGGCCACCCGGGCGGAACTTCGTGCCGTAGGCGAGCGCGACCGAGATGCCGGAAATCAGCACGAATGCCTCGGCCGCGTCCGAGAAACCGAAATTCTTGTAGGTCAGCGCCTCGAAAGCCGTGCCCGGCACATGGTCGATGAAGATCGTGAGCAGGGCCAGCGCGCGCAGTACATCGATACGCGTGTCGCGTTCGGGGATACGCAAATTGCGATCCGGCAAAACAGGGGTAGTCATCGACAAAAGGCCTCAAAGCTGGTTGTTCATGTCCAGCAATGCGACCCCCGACGCACCGCTTCGATTCCTCCCACCGGAGTGTATCGGCGCAGAAACGGGCTGGAATGCGCCTGGTTCGATCAACTTTCGCGGAGCATGAAAATATTGCGTTTTGAAGCCGGCAAATTGAGCGGAACCTCATATAATCAAAGGGATGCGAGATGACTGGCGATAATGTCGAAAGCGGCCCACTAACGCTGGATCTGGCCTTTCCGTATCGCCTCCTCCGCCCCGCCGAAAAGAGCCGTGAATGCCTGTTCCTGCTGCATGGATCGGGCGTCGACGAGACAAGCATGGTGGCGCTGGCGAGACGCTTGGCGCCCGATGCCGTCCTGATCGCGGTGCGTGGCCATGTCCCCCAGGAGGACGGTTTTCGCTGGTTCGAGCGAATCACGCCGACCACTTTCGACCAGGAAAGCATCCATGTCGAAACCACCGCCTTCGCGGCCTTCGCAAACGAAGCCGTCGCGCGCCATGGGCTTGATCTCGATCACGCGACATTCCTTGGCTATTCGAACGGCGCCAATCTGGTTTCGAGCCTGATGCTGCTCCATCCCGGCATCGTCCGCAGCGCTGCGCTGTTGAGGCCGATGCCCGTGCTCGACCAGGTCCCGGCGACGGACCTTGCGGGAACACGAACGCTGATCATTGCCGGAGCCGCCGACGAGACCTACGGGTCTTTCGCGCCGGCGCTGGTGACGCTGCTCAGCCGGCACGGCACCGAGATCGACGCCCGGATTGTTCCATCGGGCCACGAAATCGGCGAGCCGGACGCCGCGATCGTCGGGCGATGGCTGCCGGGATCGGCGTGGACGCGCGCGCCATCACGATAGGCAATCAGGGCAGGCGGTGCTGCCGATGCCATCAGCCGACGTGATGCTGGCTCGCCCAGATGGCGGGAGCCTACCCCCTCCCCATCCGGTTCCAGGCATCCAGCCCGGCGATCTTGTAGGCCTCGGCCAGCGTTGGGTAGTTGAAGGTGTTGTTGACGAAGAAGTCGACCGTGCCGCCGAGATTGATCACCGCCTGGCCGATGTGAATGAGTTCGGTGGCGCCCTCGCCGACGATGTGCGCGCCGAGCAGGCGCCGCGTCTCGATCGAGAACAGCAGCTTCAGGAAGCCGGTGTTGACGCCCATGATGTGGCCGCGCGATGTCTCGCGAAAGCGCGCGACGCCGACCTCATAGGCGGCGCCGCTCTCGCGCACTTGCTCCTCGGACTGGCCGACGGTGGAAATCTCCGGCACCGCGTAGATGCCATAGG
>NZ_RZSJ01000714.1:0-2782 GCF_003998025.1 Mesorhizobium sp. M8A.F.Ca.ET.021.01.1.1 | reverse complement strand
CAATTGCTCTCGGCACCGTTGCGCTGCAGGAAAGACTCGGCGCCCGGCCCGGGCGGCAGACCCACGGATGCGACCGTTGCGGCATCCGGCGTCATCGGCACCAGATCGCCGCCGGCATTGAACGCCGGTACCTGCCCTGCCAGACCGCCGACGATCGTGATCGGATCGGCGCCCACATTCACCCGCACCGCCCGGTCGACATCCCTGCGCAGTTCGCTCTGGGCGCTGGCCTGCTTGGACAGTTCCTTTTCCAGCTCGGCCGCTACCAGCACGCCGGCCTTGGTTACCGCCACGCTGCGCTCGGCCGTGCGGCGCGCCTGGTGGTACCAGCTGGTCGATGCCGGCACAGCCGCGCCGAAGGTCACCGAGAAGGTATCGTAGGCGGCGGCCGGATTGGTCTTGGCGATGGTGCAGCTCGCCGTGACATCGGTGTAAACCGTTTCGCCCGTGGCCTTGGCCCACACTGTCACGTCGGCGGTGTCGAAAACCTTGTACGTCGAAGGGCCGAACGGGCCGACCGTGCCATTGCCCACGGCAACGGCCGATTCGCGCTTCTCACGCGGCAGAATGTAGGGCGTCGCGGCCATGGCAAATCCTCAATGAATGAGGCTGCAGCATGGCTTGCGCGCGCGCGCGTCAATTGCTCA
This sequence comes from Mesorhizobium sp. M8A.F.Ca.ET.021.01.1.1, assembly GCF_003998025.1. Lineage (NCBI taxonomy): Bacteria > Pseudomonadati > Pseudomonadota > Alphaproteobacteria > Hyphomicrobiales > Phyllobacteriaceae > Mesorhizobium > Mesorhizobium sp. M8A.F.Ca.ET.021.01.1.1. The sequence goes on along the minus strand of NZ_RZSJ01000714.1, from coordinate 2,135 downwards.
CCGGGACGTGAAGGCGCCGGGCTTGATGAAATACGGGGTGCCGTTCTTTTTGGCGAGGCCGATCTTGGCCTTGAAGCTCTTGTCGGCGTCGGGGTCGAGCAGCCATTGCAGATTGTCGAGCACCAGGCGGTTATAGGCGCCGCGCGTTGCCCAATGCGAGGCGATGAACGGCGTGTAGCGGCCGAGGTAGCGCACCGCGTTGCGGCCGACATTCGTCTTTTCCCCCGCCGCAACGGCCTGCAGATTGCCGACCGTCAGCCCCAGCGTGTCCGACAGGAACGCCGGCACCGGCCCGGCCAGCGCTTCCGTCATCGTCTGGCCGAACCGGTTTTCGCCGGCCTTGACGAAATCGCCGAACAGGCCGAAGCCGCCACCCTGCAGGCCGGCGCGGATCCAGAAACTGCGGTTGGTCGCCGGGTTCATGTCTTCCGGTTTCTTGCCATCGAGCAGGCTCTTGAGCTGCATGTAGAACGCGCCGCCCAGCGTCAGCGGCACGGCCATGGCGGCGAAATAGGCCAGGCCGGAGCGCCGGCCCTTGCCGCCGCCGCGCAAGGCCGCCATTTCCCCGATCGCCTCGAGCTGCAGCGCGGTGAAGGAAAGCCCGAAACTCTTGTATTGCAGGAAGTAGTCCAGCAGCTCGCCGCCTAGCGTGCCGCGCTCTGCCTTGCCGGTGATCAGCGAACGGGCGTTCGGCGTGCCCGCCGGCACCGACCGTTCCGACCAGCTGCTGATGACTTCCGAAAGCTTCTCGGCCGCCGCCCGGTGCGCCAGCGCCTTGGCCTCGGCCATGTGCGCCGGCGATTGCAGCGCGCCGCCCGCCATGTCGAGATAGGTCACCGCGCCGCCATTCAGCTCGATCTGCCGTTGCGTGACGAAGCCGGCCGGGTCGGCCGACTGGCGCCAGATTTCCCAATGGTCGGGCGCCACGCCAAACCCTTCCAGCGCGGTGCGGAAGCGTGGGTCGAGCTGGGCGAAGCTCTTGTCGGCCATGTCGGCAATGTGCTGCTGCCAGGCGCGCGCCTCGACCAGCTTGCGGCCGACTGTCAGCGGCTGCAGCCCCGACCAGGTCACGCCGCGATCGGCAATCCAGCGCGACCACTCGGCGCCGACGGCCGGGCCTGCAAAGCGCAGCTCATCCTGCATCACGTGCAGATAATCTTCCCAGATGATGCCGGAACGGTAGATCTCGCGCCGGCTCTGCCCCGAAATCTGCTGCAGCATCTTGCCCATCGTCGCGGTGACCGGCAGGCCGGCGAGCTTGCGCGAAGCGCGGGCCACGAACGGATCGGTACCGGCGGCAAGAAACACCGTGCTGCCCAGCTGGGTGCCGGTCAGCGCGTTCTTGAGGCTGGAGGAAAAATTTGCAAGGCCGCTCGCCACTTCGCCCCGGCCGCGCATGTTCTGCCACAGGCTGTCGATGCGGTATTCGGCGACCTTGGCCTGACTGTTCTTGAACACCCTGGCCTCGGCGGCGAGGTTCGGCAGTCCGGCTTCCTTCTTGCCGATTTCGTGGCCGACCACCTGTTTCAGATATTCGACCATGCCGGCCGGGTTCGGCCCAAGGATTTCCATCGAGGCGATGTCGCGGGCCATGCCGTTGACGTGGTTGAAGATCGCCTGCACCACATCGCCGCGGCCGAATTTCTTGTTGTAATCGGCCCAGCTCGCGGCGTCCTTGAACACAAGGAACCGCTCTTCCTGGCGCTGGGTGGCAATCGCGCCCAGGCCGCGCCGCACGGCCTGCGGCGTCATGTCGGCGCGGCCCTGGCTGACAATGGTCGAATAGACATGGTCAAGCGCGGCGTCGATGCCGGCCGCGCCCACTGGCTGGTTGGTCAGCGGGTTGATGATGCGGTCGGCGTCGAGCAGGGGGCGGATCGCGGCTTTCCAGCCCTCGCGGCCGGCGGCCTTGACAAGCAGCCGGTCGTGGCTGTGCGGCAGGCCGAAATTCTCCAGCTTGCCGATCGCGCCGCCGGCGGCGTTGAAGCGCTGGCGCAGATCCTCGAAAACTTGGGACACGGCGCGGGCTAGCTGCTTGGCGGTGGCGTCGCCTGATGCCTCGCCGTGCAATTCCTTCACCAGGTCGCCTTCAACAGCCCGGTTGGCGCGCTTGCCCAGGAACCCCTCGCGCTCGA
>NZ_RZSJ01000713.1:0-2782 GCF_003998025.1 Mesorhizobium sp. M8A.F.Ca.ET.021.01.1.1 | reverse complement strand
ACGCCGCAGCGTCTCCTCGAAGATTGCGACCGGCCGGATTCCCGGCGCGCTGTCCGATGGCGAGGAACAGGAAGTCATCTTCCGGCAAACGCACGAGCCGGCCGCCTCGGCCTGTCGGATTTCACCGATCATGAGCAGCACCGGCCTCACCATCGCCGGACAGCCGCTCGATCACCGTCTCTATCATTCGCGGCTCGCCTATTCCGGCTTGCAGCCGTGATGGCAGGCGTTGACGCACTGGTTTTTCCGAAGACGGATTCGGCAGAGTGGGTTTTAGAGATCGCGAATGCGGTTTCGGAACTCGAACGCGAAAGAAATCTTCCGCCGGGAGGCCCCGGTCCTTGCCCAGATCGGATCTGAACAGTTCACCAGTCCGACTATCGCACGATTCATCCTCCGAATCCATTCAAGGAAAATGAATCACGGCCGCAGCCCAAGGGCGAGCGCCTGTTTCAACATCCTGCTAGGTCGAGCCGGGTTCAAATCCTTATTTCTCGTCCTCCGCTTGAAATGACTTATTCCGCCGCACGAGATCTTGCCTGCCGCAGTTGTTGCGTGGCGTCGAGATCGATGACGATGCCCGCTTCACTCTTCGTGAGGACTACGGCGTAGTCGCGCCGCGCACCTTCTATGCTGATCTTGCCGAGACGACAGTCTTCCAGCACGCGCTCCGGCTCCCGTTCGGATGCTGGGCCGTACCCACCCCCCGATGGCATCACGTGGCAGAACAGGTCGTTTTTCTTCATTGGTACCGGCTCCTTAAGGAGCACCGGCAGCACGATGGCATTGTCGCCCGAGATCAGACGGTTCATCGACGGCTTGCCTTCGCAGCCCCCAAAGAGGCCATGCGGCGGATAGGCACGCTTATCGGAACGGATATTCAAGGTCGCTGAGCTCGCAAGGAGCCGATAATCGCGCCGGATGGCGAGCCCACCCCTACGGCGTCCCGGACCCCCTGTGTCGGGGACGAAGCCGTATTGCTCGATGCGGATAGGATAGGTCTGCTCGATCATCTCAACCGGCACGTTCGACTGGTTGGCGCCGATATGTGGGCCACCGTCCAGCCCGTCATTCGCTAGGCTGGCTCCCCAGGTTCCCATAACCGTTTCACAGAAGACGAACTGGTTGCCCCCATGCAGGCCCGCAATGGTAGGCAAAGTCGAGCCGCCGGATCCGTCGGCCGTTACCCGGTCGGGAGCAGCCTGCGAAAGCGCGCCGAAGAGGCAGTCGATCATTCTGTAGCCGGTAATGCCGCGCGCGCCGCAGGGGGCTGGCGATACGGGACGGACCACGGTGCCTTCCGGAGCCCTGACCTCGATGATCTCGGTGAACCCGTGGCAGTTGGGAACGTCCGCCTTCATCACGGATCGTAGGGCTGCGTAGGCACAGGCCTTGGTGAAGGGGAAAGTGGCGTTTACGCCGCCGGCGACCTGAGGCGAGGACCCGTCCCAGTCTATCACAACCCGGCTGCCCTTAATCTCGACCTGAACCTTGAGAAGGATCGGCTCAGGATTCTCGCCGATCCCGTCAATATGGTCGGTGAAGTGATAGACGCCGTCGGGAAGATCGCCGATCTCAGCTTCTGCCAGCTCACGTGCGTAGTCGTTCAGATCCTCTATCGCCTGCAGAACCGTATCGGCGCCATAGCGATCGAAGAGACGCACCATTGCCCGCGCACCCGTCGCTCCGGCGGCCATCTGTGCCTGAAGATCGCCCAGGACGAGATCGGGCGTACGCACGTTGATCGCTATCATATCCCACAGAGTGGCGTTGCGGCGCCCTCGATCCACAAGCTTGAGGACAGGGATGCGCAGGCCCTCCTGAAATATTTCGTGAGCGCCGAGAGCGTTAGAGCCCGCCACGATGCCGCCGACGTCCGAATGGTGCGCCAGTGTCGTCGCCCAGCCACGCAGGACATTCTCGTAAAAAATAGGGCGGACGATATAGATGTCGGGAAGGTGCTGGCCCGCTGCCGCGTACGGGTCGTTCATGATCAGCACGTCGTCCGGATGGATGTCGTCGCCGATTTTCCACAGCATCGTCTGTAGCGCATCATAGAAGCTGCCTAGATGCATGGGCGTGCACACGCCTTGAGCGATTGTACGCCCGGTCGCATCGCAGAGGGCCGTCGAGAAATCCAATGAGTCGCGAACGATCTGGGAGTAAGCGGTACGAACGATCGTAAGCGTCATCTCATCGGCGATCGTGTCGAACGCGTTCTTGAATATCTCGAGCAAAAACGGGTCTGTCTTGCGGTTTCGCATCACGCGACTCCTCGTTGCAGATCGACGACCAGGTTGTCAAATTCGTCTCGGAAGACGGAAGCGTCTGGCGGCACAACCGTCGTCCCTTCATATTCTTCCACGATAACCGGCCCGGCCTGCCTCTCCCGCGTGACTTCCGCGCGTCCCACGACAGCCGTCTCAATGAAGCCGTACCTCTTTCCGAACCACACCGGCCTTGAAGTGGTCTCGCTTGGCTTGAGTGCGTGCCGTAGGCGAGCAGGCACGACATGGTCCGGGTCGGATGCCCTGAGACGCAACGCGACGATCTCGACTGCGTTGTGCTCATCGAAACGGTGACCAAACCGTCGCTCATGCTCGGCGTCGAAGCGGGCGCGCAGCTCGCTGCGCGCCTCGGTGGATAGGTGCCCATCATCGAGATCAATAATCAGCTCGAATGCCTGCCCAAGGTAGCGCATCTCTACCTGGCGCATGCACCTGGCCTTCCCGGAAACACCCAGAAGGCGCTCCGCCTCACGCTGGAGCTGAACGTAAGCCTG
>NZ_RZSJ01000712.1:0-2787 GCF_003998025.1 Mesorhizobium sp. M8A.F.Ca.ET.021.01.1.1 | reverse complement strand
CAAGAAGCCTGCCACAAAGCACGCCATCGCGTGCTTTATGGCAGGCTTCTTGCGAGCCAAAGTCCCAGAAACAGCGCAGTGATCGCACCAATGACGCTTGCAAGCGCGTAACCAAGCGCAGGTAGCGTGGCTCCCCGCTCCCACAGCGTCGCGAAATCGAGGGAAAAGGCGGAAAAGGTGGTGAAGCCGCCAAGGATGCCGGTGGCGACGAATAGCCTGAGCTCGTTCGATCCGCCGCGGCGCACCAGAACGGCGATGAACAGCCCCATAGCAAAGGAGCCGATGATGTTGATCGCCATCGTGCCCCAGGGATAGTTGGGGCCGACGAGGCGCAGCGCGCCCATACTGGTCAAATGGCGGATGCCGGCACCGATGCCGCCGCCAACGGCAACAAGAAGCAGATTGAACATAGCCGTTACTGCCCCTGAGAGGGCGCCGGCGTCAATCCCTTGGGCTCGGTCAGCGCCAGATCCGCCTGTCGCGGTTCACCAGACAGGTGTTGTCCAGTCCGGATATCTCTTCTTGAATTCGCCGTACAGCGCATTGAGTTCCTGCTGCGTGACTGGACGCATCTGCTCATAGAGATAGCCGGTAACGCCGCCGGACAATTGGTACCGCGCAATGCGCTTGTACGCGGCACCGATGCCTTGCCCGTCAAGAATATATTGGTTCGGAAGCGTGACGCAAATCTGCGCGCTCGGTTGCAGATGAGTAACCGGCGGGTCGGTCACGATCACAAATCTGGATTTCAATGCGTCCGGCCGAAACCGATCACGACTATCCACCTGGCAAATCCAGCCGATATGGGGAACGAGGTCCCGATCCATCCCGAACAACAGCGCGTCGCTCATGACTGCCCCCGAGGCAAAAACCGAAAAGCGATCCTGTGGCCCCATTCTGCCGGCCAGATCATCGATCATGCGCCTGTATTCGGGGAGATTATCGAGATGGAGCGGGAGCGTGGCCTCCCGCGCAAAAAAGAAATCGACCGGAGACAGGAGCTGACGACCTGTCGGGAAAAATGTGCCCAGGAAAGCGAGCCCAGCGGCAACCGCCATGCCTGCGGTCCACCATCGCGATTTCAGCGCCGGCACGGAAACGATCGCGACGATGGCTTGGGCGTATGCAGGGAAAAGCCAAAGGAACATCGGCAGTGAATGATGGGGTTCCGGATCCTGCGTCCGGGTGAAAATCAAAAATGTCAGCAGCGAGGCGATGGCGCAGAACAGGGAGAACCTGTTGCGGCGGGCAATGGAGATGTAAAGCCCGGCAATGATCAGCAGCCAATTCACATAGCTGAGCCGGCTCCCCATTTCACCGAGTTCAGTGCCAAAGGTCGTCTTGTATCCGCTGTAGAGGTCGCCGTAGCTCGTTCCCAGAATTCTGGCGATCAGCGGCAGCTGGAAGTTCAATGCGGTTGCGGTGACAACAAAGATCGCACACAGGCCACCCCCAGCCGTAGCGCGGAATGCCGGAAGATCCCGATCCCTTGCGATCTGCAGCAGGCCCAGGAACGCCGCGGAAAGGGTGACCCCGATAGCGGCGTAGGCGTACCAGCGCCGCAGCATGAAGGCCAACCATAGGCTGGCGCCGACCGATATTCCGCTCACCACCGGTTCGCGGGTCAGGAATTTTGACTTCCACAGGACATAGGTTGCCGCGGTGAGAGCGAGACAACCGGCAACATCAGGCATTCCACGCAGTGTCGGCGCCCAGAACGGCGTGTAGAGCAAGGCCGCGATCCAAACGGCTGGCCAGCCGCGAGAAGGTGCCTCGGAGACCGCCTCGAGATAACTTATCCTGCCTATGAAAAGAACCGCTGGAACCAGGTAGACCGAGACTATTCCAGCGACGAAGGAAAGCCTCGAACCACCGAAGACGATGTGAAAGGGCATCAACGGCACCAGGATAGCCACACCATAATCCTGCGTGGCAATGGAAGTACCCACCTGGTTCAGCCAGTTGAAGGGATCCTCGACCAGGAGCGCGCCCTGCTGGTTGAACACATTGAAATAAGCAGCGTAGTCCCAATAGTAGACCGGTTCTTCAAGATTTAAGTACGCGGCGCTGATGGCAATGCCTAGCATCACGGTGCATATGTAGGTTCCCGCCCAGACTCCGAAGGCTTTGTGCTTTGACACTTGGATCCGCCAAGGAAGGAAGAGACAGAACTGCCGAGGGCAGAATCGAGATACCCTGACGAAGCCGGAGCCGTGCGGGCAAATGCGAATCCTGCGACATAGGTCATATAATGAATTGGCGACGGCCCAAAGAGGCCGAGGGCTGAACCGACGTACGCTGAAGCTGCCCGTCTTGGCAGAGCATGTCTTGTCAGAGCATTGCCTGGCGGTGCTCAAACCAATGCAGGAGCGCCGGCAGCGGCTCTTGGTTTGACGCAATTCGCGACGGAAAGCCGTCTGCGTTTCCTGGAACTGCCCTAACGCATTCAGGATGCTGCCGGCAGAGCCGGCAGCATCGATGGATCTTCAACTCAGGTGGTTTCGACCTTCTTCGGCTTTGTGGAGCCAATCATCTTCCAGTTCTTGTAGAACATCGAATTGATGCGCTCGACGCTCACCGAGACGATGGCGAGAAGCCCCGCGATGAGGCCCGGGAATGGCGACGGCCTGACAATGTCCATGAACACGCAGTAGCGGCGGCCGTCATATTCGTTGACCGAACGATGCAGCAGCGTGTCGTCGAAAATGTAGAGCGGATTGTCATGCCAGTAGTTCCTGGCGTTGTTGCACTCGACGAAAACCTCCGCCTTTACCGGCAGCAGATTGT
>NZ_RZSJ01000711.1:0-2810 GCF_003998025.1 Mesorhizobium sp. M8A.F.Ca.ET.021.01.1.1 | reverse complement strand
TCTTGAACAGGAACCACATCACCGCGGCCGTCAGCGCGATCGAAATATAGAACACAGGGTCCTGGCCAAACAGCAGTCTGCCCACGATCGGAAGCGAACTGAGGCCGGGAATATCAAGGTTGGGGAGCCGGACGCCAGGCTGGCCGACGAAGCGCGTTCCGATCATGCCGGAGAGGCCGAGGCCGAGCAGCGTCAGCGACAATCCGGTCGCCACCTGGTTGGTGGCCAGCGACAGCGTCATGACGGCGAACAGCAGCGAGAAAACTGCTCCCATGATGATTGCCGCCAGGAGGCCGATCCAGGGCGAGCCGGTCAGGTAGCCGGCCCCGAAGCCGCCGACGGCACCCATGATCATCATGCCTTCGACGCCGAGATTGAGCACGCCGGAACGTTCGACCACCAGTTCGCCGATCGCCGCGATCAAGAGCGGCGTCGCCGCCGTGGCAATGGTCAAGAGGATGTTGACGGTAATGTCCATCAGCGGGCTTCCTTCAACTTTGGCGCGGCCTCGAGCTTCGCGGGGGCTTCCTGTTTGGTCAGCGCCAGGCCGATCAATCGGATGCGGTAATGAATGAGCGTGTCGCAGCCGAGCACGAAGAACAGCAGCATGCCCTGGAACACCCTCGCCACCTTGTCGGAAATGCCGAGCGCGCTTTGCACCGCCTCGCCGCCGAGATAGGTCAGCGCCAGCACCAGGCCGGCGGCGACGATGCCGAGCGGATTGAGGCGGCCGAGGAAGGCCACGATGATGGCGGTGAAGCCATAGCCGGGCGAAATCACGGGCTGCAGTTGCCCGATGGCGCCGGAGACCTCCGAGATGCCGGCAAGGCCGGCCAGCGCACCCGACAGCAGGAAGGCGAAGAACACCATGCGGTTGAGGCCAAAGCCGGCGAAGCGCCCTGCTCTCGGGCTGGAGCCCAGCACGCGGACCTCGAAACCCTTGAGCATGCGGCCCATCAGGATCCAGATCAGCACCGCTGCCACAAAGGCGAAGACGAAGCCCCAATTGGCACGCCCGGCATCGGGCATCAGTTCCGGCAGCACCGCCGAGTCGCCGAACTGGATCGTTTGTGGAAAGCCGTGTCCCTGCGGATCGCGCCACGGCCCGCGCACCAGCCAGTCGAGGAAGAGTTGTGCGACATAGACCAGCATCAGGCTGGTGAGGATTTCGTTGGTGGAGAACCGGGTCTTCAGCAAGGCCGGGATCGCAGCGTAGGCCGCACCGCCGACCATGCCGAGTAGAAGCATCAGCGGCAGCACCAGCGGGCCTTCGAATTGCGGAAACAGCACCGGAATGATGGAGCCGAAGATGGCACCGAAAATGAATTGGCCTTCGGCGCCGATGTTCCAGATGTTGGCCTTGTAGCAGACCGACAGGCCGACCGCGATCAGGATCAGGGGGGCTGCCTTGATCGCCAGCTCGTGCAATTGCCAGACCTGGCTGATCGGCTCGATGAAGTAGATATGGAACGCGTTGAGCGGGTTGACGCCGAGCAGCGCGAACATAATGGCGCCGGCAATGATGGTCAGCGCGAAGGCGATGAACGGCGACAGCATCGAAAACAGCGCCGAGCGCTGCGGGCGTTTGACGAGTTCGAGGCGCATCATGCCGTCTCCAACGTATGTTCGGCGTGGCCGGGTTCGGCGCCGCCCATCAGCAAGCCGACCTTCTCGAAAGTCGCTTCGGCGATCGGCATCGGCTTCGAGAGCTCGCCATTGTGCATGACCGCGATCGCGTCCGATATCTCGAACAGCTCGTCCAGATCCTGGCTGATCACCAGTACGGCCGATCCGCTGCGAGAGAGCTCGATCAAGGCCTGGCGGATGTGCGCCGCGGCTCCGGCGTCGACGCCCCATGTCGGCTGGTTCACCACCATCACGCTTGGGCGGCGGTCGAGCTCGCGGCCGACGATGAATTTCTGCAGATTGCCGCCCGAAAGTGCCGCCGCTTCGGGATCCGGCGCGCTCTTGCGCACATCCATCGCTTCGATGATGCGTTGCGATGCCGCGTAGACGGCGCCGCTCTTGACCATGCCGCCGGTGCCGACAAAAGCCTTGCCGTCGGTGGCATGGCGCGACAGCAGCAGGTTTTCCGAGAGTTTCATGCGCGGTGCCGCTCCATGGCCAAGGCGCTCTTCCGGCACGAACGCCGCTCCCAGCAGGCGCCGCCCGGTGATGGTGAGGCCGCCGGCGTCCTTGCCGCGGATGCGCACCGAGGCGGCATCCTGCTGCAAAACCTCGCCGGAGACGGATTCGAAGAACTCGCCCTGGCCATTGCCGGCGACGCCGGCAATGCCGATCACCTCGCCGGCGCGGACATTGAGGCTGATGTTCTTGAGAGGAATGGAAAACGGCGTTGCCGGCTTGCGGCCGAGGCCGCGGATTTCGAGCAGCGGCTGCGCGGTCTCGATCCCCTCGACCGGCGCCCGCACCACAGCCTGCACCTCGCTGCCAACCATCATGCGGGCGAGCGATGAGGCGGTCTCCTCGCGCGGGTTGCAGTGGCCGACCACCTTGCCGTGCCGCAGCACGGTGGCGCGGTCGCAGATGCGTTTGACCTCTTCGAGCCGGTGCGAAATGTAGAGGATCGATTTGCCTTCCGCGCGTAGCCGCTCCAGCGTCTCGAACAGCTTGTCGGCTTCCTGCGGCGTCAGCACCGATGTCGGCTCGTCCAGGATGATGAGTTGCGGCGTCTGCAGCAGGCAACGGATGATCTCGATGCGCTGGCGCTCGCCGACCGAAAGGTCGCCGACCAGCGATTCCGGATCGAGCGGCAGGCCATAGCTGTAGGAAAGCGCCCTCGCCTTGGC
>NZ_RZSJ01000710.1:0-2814 GCF_003998025.1 Mesorhizobium sp. M8A.F.Ca.ET.021.01.1.1 | reverse complement strand
GACCTACCTGTATTCGGCTGTCTCGACGAAGCGCCATCGTGTGCGCGTCCCCGAGACGCCGATCTATCTCGATGCGCTGCTGGCCGATCAGCCGCTGACCGGTGGGCTGGCGCCGCGTCTTGGGGATCAGCATCTTCGCGTGCTCACCATTGTTGGCTTTCCAACAGCAACCACGCCCGGCCTTCTCGATGACCTCAACCGGCTCGCATTTGGCCACCGCTGGTCGACGCGTGCGATCCTTATCGACAAGGTCGACGCTGCCAAGCTGCTGACGAAGATCCGTCGGCAATGGTTCGCCAAGCGTAAGTCGGTCGCGGCCATCCTGAAGGAGGTCATGACGAACGAGGCGTCCGTGCTCATGGACACGGACGCCGCCAACAAGGCGGCCGACGCCGACATGGCTTTGCAGGAGCTCGGCGCGGATATGACGGGCATGGCTTATGTCACCGCGACCATCGCGGTCTGGGATGCCGATCCGCGTCTTGCCGATGAAAAACTGCGTCTTGTCGAAAAGGTCATCCAGGGACGCGATTTCACCGCGATGGTCGAGACCGTCAATGCCGTCGATGCCTGGCTCGGTTCATTGCCCGGACATGCCTACGCCAACGTCCGCCAGCCACCCATCTCGACACTCAATCTCGCCCACATGATCCCCCTCTCTGCCGTGTGGGCGGGGCCGGAACGGGACGAGCACCTCGGTAGTCCCCCCTTGCTTTACGGCAAGACCGAGGGCTCGACCCCGTTCCGGTTGTCCTTGCATGTCGGCGACGTCGGCCACACGCTTGTTGTCGGGCCTACCGGAGCTGGCAAGTCCGTGCTGCTCGCGCTGATGGCCCTGCAGTTCCGCCGCTACGCGCGCAGTCAAGTCTTTGCCTTCGACTTCGGCGGCTCGATCCGCGCCGCCGCACTGGCAATGGGAGGCGACTGGCACGATCTTGGCGGAAGCCTAACCGAAGGCGCCGATACCTCCGTCTCGCTCCAGCCACTCGCCCGCATACACGACACTTACGAGCGCGCCTGGGCCGCCGACTGGGTCGTGGCAATCCTGGCGCGCGAAGGCATCCCGATCAACCCGGACGCCAAGGAGCATATCTGGGCCGCTCTGACGTCGCTCGCCTCGGCGCCGGTGGAGGAGCGCACCATCACCGGCCTGAGCGTCTTGCTGCAGGCCAACGATCTGAAGCAGGCTCTCCGGTCCTACTGCATCGGTGGCCCGTACGGGCGGTTGCTTGATGCCGAGGCCGAGCACCTTGGCACGGCGTCCGTGCAGGTGTTCGAAATCGAGGGTCTTGTTGGGACTGGAGCCGCACCGGCGGTTCTCTCCTGCCTGTTCCATCGCATCGGTGACCGGCTCGATGGACGACCGACGCTGCTCATTATCGACGAGGGCTGGCTTGCCCTTGATGATGAGAGTTTTGCCGGGCAATTGCGCGAATGGCTGAAGACCCTGCGCAAGAAGAATGCCAGCGTCGTCTTTGCCACGCAGTCGCTGTCCGACATTGACAATTCGGGCATCGCACCAGCGATCATCGAGAGCTGTCCAACCCGGCTGCTGTTGCCGAACGAACGCGCAACCGAACCACAGATCACCGCGATCTATCGTCGCTTCGGCCTCAACGACCGCCAGATAGAGATTTTGGCGCGCGCCACACCGAAGCGCGACTACTACTGCCAGTCTCGACGCGGCAACCGCCTCTTTGAGCTCGGCCTGTCCGAGATCGCCCTGGCGCTTTGCGCTGCATCCTCGAAGACCGATCAGGCTCTGATCGCCAGCATCGTCGCCGGACATGGCCGCGCCGGCTTCCTCCCTGCCTGGCTGCGCGCGCGAAACGCCAGTTGGGCGGCTGACCTCGTTCCCAACGTTTCGACATTCACCTCCCAACCCGAACAGGAGCATCAAACATGAATACCCATCGCTTTCGCTCGCGCGCGCTTGCCCTGGCCGCGGCCATGTTCACCGCGCCGCTCGCGGTGTTGCCCGCAGCTGTCAGGCCAGCATACGCGTTGATCGTGTTTGATCCGTCGAATTATGCGCAGAATGTCCTGACGGCGGCGCGATCGCTTCAGCAGGTGACCAATCAGATCACCTCACTTCAGAACGAAGCACAGATGCTGATCAACCAGGCCCGCAATCTCGCGAGCCTGCCTTTCTCCTCGCTGCAGCAGTTGCAGCAATCGGTGCAGCGGACGCAGCAGCTGCTCGGCCAGGCGCAGAACATCGCCTTCGATGTCCAGCAGGTCGACAGGATCTTCCAGCAGCAATACCGCAGCATCTCGCTATCCGCGTCCGATCAGCAACTCGTCACGGATGCGCGCTCGCGCTGGCAGAATACGGTTGGCGGCCTGCAGGACGCCATGCGCGTGCAAGCGGGCGTCGTTGGAAACATCGACACCAATCGCACGCAAATGTCGGCGCTTGTCGGCGCCAGCCAATCAGCCACCGGCGCGCTGCAGGCGACACAAGCCGGTAACCAGCTTCTCGCGCTTCAGGCGCAGCAGCTTGCCGATCTCACGGCGGTTGTCGCCGCGAACGGTCGCGCCCAGGCAATGACCGAGGCTGAACGTGCCGCCGCCGCCGAACAGGGGCGCGAGCAGCGCCGCCGGTTCCTGAACCCGGGCTCCGGGTACCAGGCCGGCAATGCCGCGATGTTCAACCAGTGAGGCTCACCGCCATGGATGGCAAGTCACTCGCTCGCCTCGCCGCTGTCATCTTCCTCGCGATCGCCGTCACGGCGGCCGCGGTCGAGTTGGCCCGAAAGGAGGAAAAGTCGGTTAGGGCCGCTCCCGAGGCGCCGGCCACTTTGTCGCCAAACC
>NZ_RZSJ01000070.1:0-16558 GCF_003998025.1 Mesorhizobium sp. M8A.F.Ca.ET.021.01.1.1 | reverse complement strand
TCTTCGCGACACCTGGGGCCGACCCTGCGGCGCGCATCGCCGGCCGCAATGCATCGCCCGAGGTGCTGGAGGCGGTGCGCCACAGCTTCGGCTTCGACCGGCCACTCTACGTTCAATATGTGAAAATGATGGAGAAGATCTTCGTCACTGGCGACCTGACCTCCTTCGTCAATCGTGGCTGGAAGGTGGTGCCGGCAGTCATGGATTCGATCCCTGTCACGCTCTCGCTGGTGTTCGGAGCGGCGATTCTGTGGGTGGTTGTCTCCATCGCCATCGGCATCGTCGCCGCCGCCACCCGCGACAGCTGGCTGGACAAGCTGCTGATGGCGTTGGGTCTGCTCGGCATTTCCATGCCAGTCTACTGGCTGGGGGAGGTGATGAACCTGATCACCCAGAGCCGCTACCACGACAGCTGGGCGTTCTCCTGGGTGCCCCCGCTCGGCTACAAGAATTTTTCCGACGATCCGAAAGGCTGGTTCCTGACGCTGGTCATACCTTGGATCACGCTGGCCATTCTCTACATCGGCATCTACGGGCGGGTGTTGCGCGCGGCAATCATCGAATCCATGCAGGAAGACTATATCCGCACGGCCCGGGCCAAGGGCCTGTCGGAGACGCGTATCCTGCTGCGCCACGCCTTGCGCACATCGCTCATCGCCTTCGTCACCCTGTTCGGCCTCGATTTCGGCGCACTGGTGGGCGGCTCGGCCCTGCTGACCGAGGTGGTGTTCGGGCTGCATGGCATCGGCAAGCTCACCTATGACGCGCTGCAGAACCTGGATCTGCCGATGATCATGGCAACGGTGATGTATGCGTCCATGTTCGTGGTCATCGCCAATGCGGTTGTCGATTTCGTCTACATCCTTCTCGATCCGCGCCTGAGGACATCATGATATTGTCGGTGCGCGACCTTAGAGTGTCCTTCCGGACCGACGACGGCCTGGTGAGGGCCATCGATGGCGTTTCCTTCGATCTCGCGGAAAGCGAAATTCTCGGTGTCGTCGGCGAGTCCGGCTCCGGCAAGACAGTGTCGCTGCTGGCGGTGATGGGGCTGATCACCGACCCCAACGCGATCATCGAAGGCTCGATCCGCTACAAGGGCCGCGAGCTGGTTGGACTGCCTCCGCGCGAACTCAGGCGCCTGCGGGGCAACGAGATCGCGATGATCTTCCAGGATCCGATGACGGCTCTGACGCCGGTCTACACGATTGGCTGGCAGATCGCCGAGCAGATCCGTGCCCACCGCAACATCAGCAAATCCAGGGCCATGGAGCGCGTCGAGGAACTGCTGGCGGAGGTGAATTTTCCCAACCCCCACGAAGCGATGTCGCGCTACCCGCACCAGCTCTCCGGCGGCATGCGGCAGCGGGCGGTGATTGCGATGGCGTTGTCCTGCAACCCGGCGCTGCTGGTGGCGGATGAGCCGACCACCGCGCTCGACGTAACGGTGCAGGCCGGAATTCTCGATCTCGTGCGCAAGCTGCGCTCGACGCACAAATCGGCCGTCGTCTTCATCACGCATGACATGGGCGTGGTCTCCGAACTCGCCGATCGGGTCATGGTCATGTATGCGGGCCGCATCGTCGAACGCGGCAGCCGCACGGAGTTATTTTCCGACCCGCGACACCCTTATACGCGCGCATTGCTTGGTTCGATCCCGCCGCTGACCGGTGCGAAACCCCGCCGCCTGCCGGCTATTCCCGGGTCACCGCCGTCTCTGCTGCGATTGCCGCAAGGCTGCGCCTTCGGGCCGCGTTGTCCGGTCCGGTACGAGCCTTGTCTAACCGACAAGCCCGATCTTGGCGCCGCCACGCACGCTGCGGCCTGCTTTCGGGTGGCGCAGGTATGAGCGGACCGATGATCGACAAAGACCGTCCAATCCTCGAAACACGCTCGCTCGGCAAGCGCTTCTCGATCGGCACCCGTTTTTCCGCCGAAGGCAGGCGGACCGTTCACGCGGTCGACAATGTCTCGCTGACGGTGCGGCGCGGCGAAACCGTCGGATTGGTCGGGGAGTCCGGATGTGGCAAGTCCACGCTGGCGCGCTGCCTGGTCAGGCTCCACGACATTTCGGACGGTGAGCTTCTGTTCGAAGGCGACGACATCACGTCGAAGTCGCTGTCTGAACTGAGGCCGCTGCGGCGGCGCCTGCAAATGGTGTTCCAGGACCCGTCGGCCTCGCTCAATCCGCGCCGGCGCGTCGGCGATCTCGTGGCCGAACCGCTGCGTATCCATGGCAAGCTTTCATCGCGCGAGATCACCAATCGCGTCGCGGAACTGTTCGACCTCGTTGGATTGTTGCCGGACCATGTCACGCGCTTCCCCCATGAATTCTCGGGCGGGCAGCGCCAGCGTGTCGGCATAGCGCGCGCCATTGCCCTCAATCCCGATCTCGTCGTTCTCGACGAGCCGGTCTCCGCGCTCGACGTGTCCGTACAGGCGCAGATCGTCAACCTGCTTGCCGACCTTCAGGAGAAGCTGGATCTCACCTATGTCTTCATCGCCCACGACCTGTCCGTGGTGCGCCAGGTCTCGACCCGCATCGCGGTCATGTATCTCGGCTCGATCGTGGAGGAGGGACCAGCGGAAGAGGTGTTTTCAGCCCCCGCCCATCCTTACAGCCAGGCGCTGATCTCGGCGGTTCCCGTGGTGGAGACGACGCCCAACGGGATGCGCAAGCGCATTATCCTCACGGGTGATGTGCCGAGCCCGCTCAACCCGCCATCCGGCTGCCGGTTCCATCCCCGATGCCCAATAGCGGCGGAGCGGTGCCGCACAGAGCGGCCTGAGTTGAAAGAGTATAGGCCCGGCCGCAAGGTGGCGTGCCACTTTCCGACGGTATAAGCAAACATCGCCCCTTGTACCCGGAGGGCCGCATCCGGTCGGAAAATTCTTCAAAAATTCAGTTGTCCGCATGGAACCAACCGACGTGCGGCGCGTTTGATTGGGTTCGATCGAGCGCATCTCGATCGACGGGAGGAAACAATGGACTACCTGCATTTCTTTTCGCCCGTGCGGATATCGCGCGGGCAGGGGCATCCTGTAGAAGAAGTGGATAGTGTCGCCGAGGCGATGGTTTTCTTGCGCAAATGGCCGACGGGACGACGTGGGCCAGTGTATCAGTGCGCGTTGAATTGCTGTTCGGCCGCCCTGTCGGGCCAGATGTCGGCAGAGGAAGCAAGGAAGGCCTTCACCGGCTTTGCCCGAATTACGCGGCTTCTCGACGACGACATGGCATTGCCGATGGGCGGCGACAGCATGGCGAGCGTACACGCGCTACGGCGCTAGCAGCCCCCAACCCCTTTGTTGCTGGTCCGCGCCCGCTGCGGGGAGCGGCAGTGGTGGTGCTTGCACCTACCCAGGTCATCAGTCGCCAATCGACACAGTCGCCAGGGTCCATCTGCTTGCCGAGGGGCGACTTGGTGTGTCACGCCACCATCCGGAAAGCGAGCCGACGTCAGGGTCAGATCACCGCAGATCAGCGACACACGCTGCTCACCGACGGCAAACCTGCGGCTGGAGGCAGCCACTTCGGCATAACCGCGAATGGCTTCATGGCCGCAGAATCCGTCCCTTCCGCCATCGATCACCGCATCGGGCTCAAGCAGCGCTGTCATGCCGTCGATCTCGCCGGCATGTTGCAGCGCAGCCATCCCACTCGTTCCCAGGCCGGCCGTACTTTCTTTATCGTGGCCGCTCCGGTGCTCAGGGTCAGCGATTAGTGAGTGTGCAGGCTCCGGATCACCGCATGGTATTCCCAGCACTGAGATCCACGTCACGGCCTTCAAACAAGCAGAAGTTTCTTCAGCACGGAGAAGACTTCCTTGTACGGCAGCTTGGTTGCGCCAGCGACTGCGAACGGAATGAGGGCTGCCGCCGCCACTGGCAGCAGGGTTTTGCGGTTGACCAGCATCGACGACAACTTGCGCGTCAACTCGTACTGCTTCGTAACGTCAATGGGGTCGACTGCTTGCTCGGCTTCTTGCAGATCGGGTGCGGCAATGTTGCTGCCGATCATCTTTCGTTCTGCAGCTCTCTGCTGTGCAGTTGCATGTGCCGCCAGCGCCAGAAGCGTCTTGTCCTTCAGCGTCAAAAGCGGCTTAGAGAAGGCGGAGAGCGGGTAGGCGAAGAATCCAATGACGAGTGCCAGCCAGCACGCCATGATGGTCGTCAGCGTCGTCGCCGATAGCCCGCCTAGCGTCAGGTGCTTCGCGACAGCGGCCGCTACGCCGCAACTGACACCGAACACGAACAGGACATAGGCGTTGGGATAGGCCGCCAGAAAAGAAAGCCCGCCGTTGCCATCGGGATGTGTCGCCACCAGGCGCAAATTAAGCTGCGCGACCGTGCGAAGGAGCTTCGCCCACACGAGATGCCGCCAGACACCGCGAAAGAACAGAAATACGAACAGCGGAATGCTGACCAGCACGCACCACCAGCCGGCGGCCGTGAGTTTGTAGCTGTCAGCGATGACAGTGGCCGCCCATGTAGACGTCGTGGTTTCCCCGAAGGTAGCGTATGCAATGAGCGCCGATATGGCGGCAAGCGCCAGGCACACAAGCTCTGCCCACCTAGAGTCGCGTTGACGCAGAGCATATGTCAACGCAACTGTCGCATCACCAACAGATTCGGGCGCGATCAGTGAAGCTCGAGCGAATTGCGCCAGTGTGCGGCGAAGGCCAGTTTCGACATACTGCTCGGCCGCTACGAAAGCGGCGATCGCGATCAGGAACCGAGCCCACGGACCTGGGTCCGTGAGGTAGCGCCACACGGTCGGATCATCGGAAAACAGGGTCGAGAGCGTCAGCAAGAGAGGCGCGCCCCACGCGAGGGAGACGAACAGAAGGACTCGCCTCCCTGTTTTTAGACTTCTGTCATGGAGAAGATTGAGCCGCTGCTGAAGTTCGAAGAACGGGCCGCCGTGAAAGGCGAGAAAATCCAGGTTGATGTCTCCTGCTGGCCTGCTTTCAGTCATGTGCGGGACGGTGTGAGCTTGGTCCCCCATATCAATCCTCGGTCACGGTCCATCGATCTCCGGGATTGAATTGCTTCATGCCGCGCGCGATTTTGTCCGTGGCATCCCCGAGATCTGCCTGATAAACGATGCCATTGCGGTTGACCACGAAGGTGTTTACTCCTGTCTCACCGTACTTGACTGGCCACGCGACCAAGGCAAAGCCCGCGATCATGTTACCGTTGATGACGTAGTCATAGGGTCCCCCGGCGATATTGCTGCCCTGGCTGGTGAGAACCTTAAAGCGGTAGCCGAAGTACCCCTTGTCCTTCGCCTTGTCGAACTGGACGTAGTCGAGATACGGCGCGGCTGGACTGTCGCCCAGGTTCTCATTCTCCGGCCAATAGAGGCCGTCGGCTCTGCCGGGTTTGCTGACGAGCCTCTGGGCATATTCCAGTACCCCATCGCCATCGTGATCCGTGCTGGCGTACTCTTCCTGAGCGTCGACATATCCACGGACGGTTTCGATCGTCTGAATCTCGTTTTCACCTATGCGACGGTTGATGATTTCCTCAACGCCGACAACGGGATCGAAGGCGAACTTGCCGTTATCGGTCTTGTTGATCGGGAAGGGGAACGGCCACACGACTTCGCCGACGTCAATGATGCTCCGGCCGTCTTTCGTCTCGACCGCGATGCGTTTTCCTACACCTTGCTTAATGGCAGCGAGCGTTTCCTCAACCCCTTCGGTCGCTTTCAGACGACCGGCGTTGACGCCGAGGATGGAAGCCAGCTTATCGAGGTCGGATGCGGTCACGGCCTCCTTGAACGCGGCTGTTGCGGCATCGAGCGTGTCGAATTCGGTTGGAGGCTGATTGGCGACCAGAAAGGCGAGGTTTGCCTCAGCCGCAAATGCAACCTGTCCAGTCGAAAGGAAAAGTCCCAGCGCGGTAGTGGCTATCAAGCGAAATTTCATGCAGCGCGTGTTCAAGCTCATGACAAAAGCTCCATTTGTTCGATCTAGCGATGGCGCCCACGATGTGGGACGCGTGCATGTCCCCCGCCGCCACCAGGACGTCCGCCACGGAGGTGAGCACCGCCGCCCCGCGGTCCGCTGAGTTGCGGCCGGCTTGCGTGATGGCCGCCTCCCATTGCACTACCGCCACGTTTGGAGTGAAGATTGGCAGCGCTGCGGGGGCGGACTTCTCCGAGCCCCGAAGGGCGGCTGGGACGGGCGTCACGTTTTCCCGCCATAGCGTGATGGCCGATTTTGCTGTCCGCATTCGAACGGCTTCCAATCCCGCCCTGATGCGTTCGATCACCCGCCACCTTATTGGCCCTAACGTCCTTGATAGCTGAGGGAGTCACCCTGGAGCGGTCGACATTCGCGGCGTTGGATCGCACGGACTTCGCCTTGGTGCGGATGTCGTTATTGCCGCCCGTTTCGACCCGGTTGCGGATGTTGGTTTTGTCCATGTTTGCGAACTGGTTGTGGTCAAACTTGATCTTGCTGCGGTCGACGTTCTTCCAGTCGACATCATTGAAATTGACTTTGCCGTTTCGATCCATGCCGTTGAAGCAATGGTCGCAATCAATATTGATGTCGTTGCCATCAAATCGACCGCCCCAGACCCCCCATCTGTCCCAATCGACGACCGCTCCAAACACGGCACCGGTCACGAAGCCCGCGAAGTAGGGTGCTGTCGGGTAGTAATAGTTGGGGTAGGGATCCGGATAATAGCGGATCGGCGCGGTTGCGTAGCCTTCCTCGTAAAGCATTCGCGGCTCGTATTGCGGCACATAGATCTTCTCGGGGTTGGCTGCTTGGATGACGACATTGTCGTTCTGCTGGACGACCGTGACCTTGTCATCGCTCTTGATGATGCCATCCGCGACCGCCTTATCGCGCAAAGTCTGAATGGCGATCAGCAGGTCCTTCTGCTGGTCGGCGACCGCACCGCCGAGTTGCTGCGTCCAGTCGAGGTCATTGCTCATCATCTTGACGATATCGGGGTAGTTCAGGAGGGATATCACGCTGCCGTCCCAATCGTCCTTTGGCTTCAACGAGGAATTTCCCTTGGCCTGCTCTAGAAACCGGGATGCTTCGACGATCTGAAGCGGATAGAGAGAGGCCGAGGTAATCAGCGCCACAAGATCGTCGGGATAAAGAGCGATCCGGGCGACGAGCACTTCCATCTCATCGGCGCTCAGTTGCCCGGGTGCGCTCGCGCCTTG
Organism: Mesorhizobium sp. M8A.F.Ca.ET.021.01.1.1; assembly: GCF_003998025.1. Lineage (NCBI taxonomy): Bacteria > Pseudomonadati > Pseudomonadota > Alphaproteobacteria > Hyphomicrobiales > Phyllobacteriaceae > Mesorhizobium > Mesorhizobium sp. M8A.F.Ca.ET.021.01.1.1. Next base: position 9,369 of record NZ_RZSJ01000070.1, on the reverse strand, counting down.
CGGAGCGGCTGCCGCCGTTTGTTCCTGGGCACAGACTACCGCTGGCACACCGGCGATCGCGAACACAAGCATCGTGGTGGCCGTCAAGATAAATTTGCGGATGTTCTTTCGTGGTTGTGTGCCCATCTGGTTCTTGCCTCCTTGGACCAATCCTTCACCGCTTCCCCTCGCAAACTCTCGCCAATGCGATGCTGCTCGAGAAAGGCATGCCGCGCGGACACAATGGTTCATTCGTCGCTCCGTCGGTCCGCGATTGTGCTCTGTATCGCCGAGAGCATCCCCTCGCGCCCTAGCGGCTTCGACAAATAAGCCACTGCGCCGGCGGCAATGCTGCGCTTGCGCATCTCTGGTTGCGGGTTGGCCGTAATCACGATCACCGGAATGTTTTTGTTCCTGGAGCGCATGGCCTCAATTACCTGCAGACCGTTGAGGCCTGGCATATGTAGGTCGAGAAGAACGCAGCTCGGCATAGTAATCTCTAAGCTTTCGAGGAAGGCTTCCCCGGATGAAAACGCGATCGACTCATAGGAGAGCGAGAATAGGAGACGCCTGAGGGCGCGTCTTACAGAATCGTCGTCATCTACGATCGCTATGATTGGGTTGGCGGTCGCCATCACCGATCTGTACGCCAATTGACCATGGCCGCGTAGTTGGCCTTCGGTCTAACTTGGACGATCAAGCGTTAAAGTGCTCGACGATCCTTACCAGATCGGCAACCGTGCGCACGCCCATCTTGTGCATCATCCGACCACGGTGCACCTTGACCGTTTTCTCGACGATCCCAAGATCACCCGCGATCTGCTTGTTGAAACGTCCAGCCACCACTTGGTCCAATACCTGGCGTTCCCGTGCCGTCAGTCGCGCGACCCGCTTCTTGAGATCTTCCTGATCCTGAAAGTTCCGACGTCTCGCGACGTCCACCAACCTTGCCTGTTCAACGGCAGCGAGCAAGGTTTGAGTATTTACCGGTTTTTCGAGAAAATCCTGCGCGCCCGCCCGCATCGCCCGTACGCTGGCAGGAACATTGCCTTGGCCTGTTAGGAAAACAACCGGCCGGCCGCACGCATCCAGTGCCTCCTGAATCTCAAAGCCGCTCTTCCCCGGTAGATGCAGGTCGACCACCGCGCAACCAGGAAGAAGTGGGTCATGTTCGTCAAGGAATGTTTCGGCGTCGGTGAAAGTCTGAACCTGATATCCGGCAATGGAAAGCACCCGCGAAAGGGCTTTGAGAACCTGGACGTCATCGTCGATCAGGCTGACTTGAAACATCGCATCAGTCATGAGGACCTCCTTCGAAGTGGCAGCGAAAGGATAATGCGGGCACCGGCTAAATATTCGGGATCGAATTCGAGAGCGCCACCATGCGCTTGCGCAATGGAGCGGCAAATTGCCAGGCCCAGTCCCAGTCCGTTGGATTTTGTGCTCACGAACGGCTGGAAGGCACCCTCCATGAACTCGGGCGTCAGTCCGCAGCCATTGTCGGTCACCGTAACCTCACCCGTCCGTCCGTCCGTCCGAACGGCGACCTCGATCATTCGGGCCGATGGCGGCAAATGCGAGGTGGCGTCAACGGCATTGATAATAATATTCAGGACTACTTGTTGAAGCTGCGCGGCATTGCCAAGAATCCGAACACTCGAATTCGCCCGTTTGAACGCCACCGCTGTTTGCTTAATTAGAAGTTCACTTTTGACGAGCGCCAGCGTGGCGACAGTAATGTGATTAAGATCAACAGGTTCTAGTGCTACCTCATGCGTCGTCAGCAAGCGCCTGAGCTGACGACTGATTTCCGCTGCACGCTCATCATCCGCGATGATATCCGAAAGAATGTCGCTCACCTCCGTGAGGCTTGGATCGCTGCTTTCGAGCAGCTGTTTGCCGACCTCCGCATTGGCCAGAATAGATGTGAGGGGCTGGTTCAGTTCATGCGCAAACGCGCCCGACAGCTCTCCGAGGAGCGACGTGCGAGACAGGTGTACCAGCTTGGTGTGCCCGGCGTTGACCTCCGCCTCCGCCTTCTTGCGCAGATGGGCTTGTATGCCAAGAGCGACTATCGTGCCAGACTGGAGAAGCAGCATCGCGATCGATACCAGTATCGCGGTTCGATGCTCATCCCACAGTGAAGGCGCCCGGAACCGTATCTCGGCGTCAGGCGGCAGCAGGCCAGGATCGATCAGGAAGCGCCGGATCTCCCTCCAGTCGACGATTGGCCGGATGACCAGGGGGGTGATCTGCGGTAAGTTCGCTTCGCCTGCGATTTGGTGAGTGACAAGGGCGGCAAGCTGCTCGCCTTGCTCTTGGAATGTGCTCATGTAGCCACCCAGGACGCCATGATCGAGGTATGTGTCGTAGACGGCGTAGACTGGCGCAGCCGATACCCGCGCAATCTCTGCCGTGGCATTGCGCGGGACGAAGTTCCGGCCATCCGGATCTTGAAAGATCGTCAGGATGAGGACGGCAGTGTCGGGAGATAGTCTTGCAACAGCATCCGCGAAGCCGTCGAGCCTCAGACCGGACAGGTAGCGGATGTCGAAGCCGTCGTACCTGTCGCCAAGATCGGCTCTGGCGGTAGCTTCCCATCGCTTGTCGAACGCCGACGAGCCGGAGATGACAACCGCATGTCTGGCATTCGGCTGCAGCCGGCGCGCCAACGTCATTGTCTGTTTGAGATCGAACCTGGTGACGATACCTTTGACGTCGGGCGGCAATGCCAACTGGGTGACCGCATCTGCTGCGACAGCCCCGAACAGCAATGGAGCTCCCGGAGCGATCTCCCTGCGATGGTCGAGCATGAAGCGCAGTGCCGTGGGGCCGGCGGCAATTGCGACATCCGGTTTCATGTCGCGGTATTTGGCGCTCAGTTGGGCCGCTATGCGAGGGAGATTTCCCGGATCGGGAAAGCGGGCATTGTCGAGATACTCAGAGTAGATTTCGAACTGCGTTGGATCGCGATCGTCAAGGTCTTTGTGGAGTCCACGTGCGATCTCGACCGCCGCAACCTGGGTGCTTTCGTTCTCGTAGACGATCAGGACGCGATGCATCCCACTAGATTCTCGAGCAAAAACTAGGCTTGGCTGGTCAGCAATGCCGATTGCCAACCAGAAAACCATTGACCATCGCCAACATACTTCTCGGCGAATTCGCATCGCCAAGACAGATGATACCAAAGATTCCATTTCAGCGCACCGCATGTCTGAAAAATCATAGCCGAGGTCGTCCTACTCGGCCAGCGTGTTGCAGTTACAGCGCACTTTCTAACTGTAACCTAGTTCAGCTCATTGAATGTATTTTTCATCGCTGAATTCATCTTTTAGCCGACACGCATATAGACAGCGGCACCACGCTCTGTGAGTCCTAGGTCCCACTATCCTTAACCAGAATTTTCGGAACAATTATGTGAGATCACGGCGAACAACGGAGATAGATCATGTCGAAGAAACCGTTCAAAGGCGTCATCAAGCTCGACGTACGAGATTCCAAGCCAGATTGGGGGCCGTACCTACCGCCGAGTGCGCCAAAAGGAGCGCCGAATGTCCTGATTGTCCTCTACGACGACACGGGCCAGGCGGCCTGGTCGCCCTATGGCGGCGCTATCAACATGCCCACCTTGCAGAAACTCGCGGACAATGGCCTGACCTATTCGCAATGGCACACGACTGCGCTCTGCTCGCCGACCCGGTCTACCTTCCTTACCGGCCGCAACCACCATCTGAACGGTATGTCGTGCATCACCGAAGGCGCACAGGGCTTCCCGGGCTGGAGCGGCCGCGTACCGGAAGAATGCATGTCGATCGGCCACATGCTGCAGGGGGCGGGCTGGACCACGTTCTGGCTTGGCAAGGAACACAACGTTCCTGAACAGGATATCTGTGCGGGCGGCACGAAGTCGGAGTGGCCCATCCAGAAGGGCTTCGACCGCTTCTACGGCTTCGTGGGCGGCGAAACCAACCAGTGGTATCCGGACCTCGTCGAGGACAACAAGTTCATCGACCAACCCTACAGCCCCGAGGAAGGTTATCACCTGTCGAAAGATCTGGTCGATCAGGCGATGCAGATGATCCGTGACCAGAAGGCTTCCAATCCATCAAAACCCTGGTTCATGTGGCTATGCCCGGGCGCCAATCACGCCCCGCACCACGCACCGAAGGAATATATCGACAAGTACAAAGGCAAGTTCGACAAGGGCTACGAAGCCTATCGCGAATGGGTTCTCCCGCGCATGATCGAGAAGGGTCTTCTGCCAAAAGACACCAAGCTCACTCCGTTCAACCCGCTCCCCAAGGAGGTGGCCAATCCGGGCGATGCCGTGCGGCCGTGGGCCGAACTGAACGCCGACGAGAAAAAGCTGTTCTCGCGCATGGCGGAGGTCTATGCTGGCTTCTCCGAATACACGGACGTCCAGGTCGGTCGCTTGGTCGACTATCTGCAGGAAAGCGGTCAGCTCGACAACACGATCGTTTTTTATTGCTCGGACAATGGTGCCTCCGGCGAAGGCAGCCCGAATGGTTCGGTCAACGAGAACAAGTTCTTCAACAACTATCCCGACGAACTGTCGGAGAACCTGCAGTATCTTGACGTTCTCGGCGGCCCCGAAACCTACAATCATTACCCGACCGGCTGGGCCGCGGCGTTCTCGACGCCCTACCAGATGTTCAAGCGTTATTCCGAATATGCCGGTGGCACCTGCTGCCCGCTGGTTATCTCCTGGCCGAAGGGCATCAAGGCGAAGGGGGAGGTGCGCAACCAATATCATCACTGTACGGACATCGTACCCACGATCCTCGATGTCTGTGGCGTCGAGATGCCCAAAACCTTCCGTGGCGCTGAACAATGGCCGATCTCAGGAGTCTCGATGCGTTATTCGTTCGAGGCCAAAGCCGATGCGCCGACGAAGAAGACGCGCCAGTACTACGCGATGCTCGGCACGCGCGGCATGTGGGAAAACGGTTGGAAAGCGGCAGCCCTTCATGCTCCCCTGACGGGCAAGGGCCATTTCGACAAGGATGAGTGGGAACTTTATCACACTGATGTGGATCGCTCGGAATCCAACAACCTTGCCAAGCAGCATCCCGACAAGCTCAAGGCCCTGATCAAAGCATGGGACGAGGAAGCGGAGAAGAACATGGTTCTTCCGCTTGACGATCGCAGCGCCGCGGAGCTTCTCGGCATCGAACGTCCGAGCGAGGAGCCACCGAGGGAACGCTACATCTATTACCCCGGCACTTCGCCGGTGCCGGAAGGCGTTGCGGTCAATGTGCGGGGTCGTAGCTACAAGATCCTCGCCGATGTGGAGCTCGGGGACAAATGCGAGGGGGTGATCTTCGCCCATGGCTCACGCTTCGGCGGCCATAGCTTGTTCATCAAGGATATGAAACTGCACTACGTCTACAATTTCCTTGGCATCAAGCCGGAACAGACCTTCGTCTCCAAGCAACTCAAGCCTGGCAAATACACGTTTGGAATGGAGTTCATCCGCGACAAGAAGCCGGGGCCGCACGGCGAGTCGCTTGGCAAGACCACCCTGTACGTTAACGATGAAGTCGTGGCACAGGGCGATATGAAGACCCAACTCGGCAAGTTCACGCTCTCCGGCGACGGCCTCTGCATCGGCCGGGACAGCGGCGATGCGGTGAGTGAGAAATACAAGTCTCCTGGCCAATTCAAGGGCGGTACGATCAAGTTCGTCGGCGTGACTGTCGAGAAGGGGCAATACCTTGATCTCGAGAAACTGGCGGCGGCGGCCATGGCTGTCGATTAGCCACCGAGTTGCGGACATGGAGGCCGGCGGAAAGGCGCCGTCGACCTCCAGAAGTCTATCCTTAACGACATCAGAACAATCTGAGGCAGCGATGCATCAGAAATGGACTGACGCTCCGCAGTTTCGGAAACGAGCAGATCGATGACCGTTCAAGAGCTAATTAAACTTGGCATCACAGTCAGTCTCGTGGCGCTGGTGTTTGCACTGGGTCTGAAGGCGGCGACAGGCGATCTGCTCTATCTGGTCAAGCGGCCCGGCGAGATGATCCGATCGATCATCTCCATGAACATCATCATGCTGATCTTCGCCGTCGGTGTAGCCTTGCTCTTTCCCCTCGCTATCGAAATCAAGATCGCGCTGATCGCCTTGGCGGTTTCGCCGGTTCCGCCGATCCTTCCAGGCAAGCAGACCAAGGCGGGCGGAACGCAATCATTCGCCCTTAGCCTCCTCATCGTGGCGTCCATCGCGGCGATTGCGCTGGTGCCCATCTCGATCGGGATTGTGGGAAGCTTATTTCACGCTGAGTATTACATGCCCCCGGCACGCGTGCTGCGGCCCGTTCTCGTGACGGTGATCGCTCCCCTGCTTGTAGGCGTGCTCGTTCGCCGCCTGCTTCCGGCACTGGCGGCGCGAATAGCCGGGCCGATCTCGCTTTTCGCGGTCATCCTCCTCGTGGTCGCAGCTATTCCAGTCGTCTTCACCAGCGGCGTGACCTTCTGGGGGCAGGTCGGCAACGGTGTGATTGTACTCCTGGCACTGTTCACGGCCCTGGGGGTTTTCGTCGGCCACTTGCTTGGCGGGCCAGATCCCGACGATCGAACCGTGCTCGCTCTCGCCACGGGCACCCGTCATCCGGCCGTTGCGATGGCGATCGCAAGCCTGAATTTTCCGGACGAGAAGGCAGCCTTGGCGGTGATGCTTTGGCATCTGGTCATCGGGGCGATCGTGTCTATTCCGTATGTGCGGTGGCGCAGGGCGCTACATGACAAAGCCGCCACCGTCGAATCGGACCGGCAGACGAATAGGGTTGGCCGATGAGTGCCGCAATCCGCCCGCGCGCTTCCGAAAGCAGTCCCGCGGGAAGGGACATGGTGTGGATACCTGCCGGGACGTTCCTGATGGGGTCCGATGCCCACTACCCGGAAGAGGCGCCGGCGCATCGTGTGAAGGTCGACGGCTTCTGGATCGGCCGGTTCGCGGTGACCAACCGGGATTTCGAAAAATTCGTCTCGGAGACCGGCCATGTCACGTTGGCCGAGAAGTCTGCCAATCCGGATGATTATCCTGAAGCGCTACCGGAGATGTTGTCACCGTCCTCGACCGTCTTCCGCAAGCCCGCGGGCCCGGTCGATGTCCGCAATCAGTACAATTGGTGGACCTACGTACCCGGTGCGAACTGGCGCCATCCGCGTGGACCGGCCAGCTCGATCGCCAAGCTCAAGGACCATCCCGTCGTCCATATCGCCTATGAGGATGCCGAGGCGTATGCCCGATGGGCCGGCATGCAGCTGCCGACCGAGGCGGAATGGGAATTCGCTGCTCGCGGTGGGCTGGAAGGCGCCGAGTTCACATGGGGCGACGAACTAACGCCCGGCGGCGTGCACATGGCCAATACGTGGCAGGGCGAATTCCCATATCGCAACACGGTGGAAGACGGCTTCGAATACACAGCGCCTGTGGGCTCCTTTCCAGCAAACGGCTACGGCCTCCACGACATGGCGGGCAATGTCTGGGAATGGACGTCCGACTGGTATCGGGATCACCGCAGGATCGATAGCCCATGCTGCACGGTCTCCAACCCGCGGGGCGGCGACCGTGAGGCGAGCCGGGATCCGCGCGATCCCGCCGCGATACCGCGCAGGGTGACAAAGGGGGGCTCACATCTATGCGCCCCGAACTATTGCAGGCGATATCGGCCAGCGGCACGAATGGCACAGCCGATAGACACCTCGGTCTCGCATCTCGGCTTTCGTCTCATTCGTCGCCTGGATGATTGAAATGGAGGCTGTTCGAGAAACCTTCGCGCAACTCACCGAGGTCTCGATCCTTCTGATCGACTTTATGGCTCTGCTGATTGTCGTCTACGGGACATTGGAGGCTTTTTGGGGGGCCTGTCGGGCGGCCGTCACTAAACGGCGGCAGCTATATCACCAAATCTGGATGCGCTACGCGCGCTGGCTTGTCGCCGGCCTGACCTTTCAACTCGCCTCGGATATCATCGAGTCGGCCTTGACTCCGAGTTGGGAAGACATCGGGCGTCTGGCGGCGATTGCGGTCGTCCGTACTTTCCTCAACTATTTTCTTGGACGCGACCTCTCGGAGGAGACGGAGCAAGCGATGACCGCAGAAGAGGCAAAGGCGGTTCATCTCAGGTCACCCGGTGCCGAAAAAGGATAGTGCGATGGCAAAACCCTTCCGATTTCTTGCGGGCGTTGCGATGGTAGTTGCCATGCTGTTGCCGGTGCAAGCCCTGGCAGACGATGCTGATCTTGCAAAGCAACTTAGCAATCCGATTGCTTCACTGATCAGCGTACCGTTCCAGTTCAACTACGATTCCGGGTTCGGACCGGACGACGGCTACCGTGCAACGCTCAATATACAGCCGGTGGTTCCGATTTCTCTCAATGACAACTGGAACCTGATCTCGCGAACGATCCTGCCGATCATCACGCAGGATGACATCGCCGGACCGTCGGGCTCGCAATCGGGCCTGGGCGACGTCACCCAGAGCCTCTTCTTCTCGCCCAAGGCGCCGGGACCCGGCGGCGTCATATGGGGGGTCGGGCCGGTGATGCTGTTGCCGACCGCAACCGACGACCTTCTCGGTGGAGGGAAGTGGGGAGCTGGTCCGACAGCCGTGGCCCTCAAGCAGGCCGGCCCTTGGACCTTCGGCATGCTCGCCAACCAGATCTGGTCCTTCGCCGGCGATAGCGATCGCAGCGAAATCAATGCGACCTTTCTGCAGCCCTTCCTCTCTTACACCACCGCCGATGCCTGGACATTCGGCCTCAACACCGAAAGCACCTATGACTGGGCCAGCCACCAATGGTCGGTGCCGATCAACCTGTCCGTCGCGAAGCTTGTGAAGTTCGGCAATCAGCCCGTTAGCCTCAGCGTTGGCACGCGCTACTGGATGACAAGTCCAGAGAGCGGCCCGGAGGGTTGGGGTTTTCGTGGCGTCGTCACATTGCTGTTCCCGAAGTAGCTGAAGGAGTCGAGAGCAATGCTGCAGCGACTTGCCATGGCATTAACCGGACGTAGGGGACCCTTGTTCGAGTTGTCGAGAGCCACGCACCCACAATTCGGCCGGTTACTGAAAGCACTGGCCGCGTCGTTGCTTCTGCTAACAGCGTTGGCTGGTGCCACCTGGGCGCAATCAGATCCGCTGCCGTCCTGGAAAGACGGCCCGGTCAAGGTGGCCATCACGCAGTTCGTCGCCAAGGTCACGCAGGACGGTGGCGCCGATTTCGTCAAGCCGGCTGAGCGTATCGCCGTGTTCGACAATGACGGCACGCTGTGGTCCGAGCAGCCGGTCTATTTCCAGCTTGCCTTCGCGCTCGACCGCATCAAGGCCATGGCCCCCGATCACCCCGAATGGAAGGAAACAGAGC